>CACZSY010000292.1 GCA_902783965.1 uncultured Lachnospiraceae bacterium | reverse complement strand
CCGTTTTATATGAGCAAGCAGCGAAGCGGATTGCGAATTGACATAAAGGAAGGACTTTGAAGTGGAAATATTTGATCTTTATACCGCACAGCGTGAAAAGACGGGAAAGACAATGGTCAGAGGTGATGAGACGCCGGAGGGTTATTATCGGCTTGTGATCCATGTCTGCATTTTTGATGAAGAGGGAAGAATGCTGATCCAGCAGCGCCAGCCGTTCAAGAGTTCATGGTCGGGGCTGTGGGATGTGAGCCTCGGCGGACATGCCGTCTGCGGAGAGGACAGCAGGATGGCGGCACACCGGGAGACGCTTGAAGAGTTGGGACTTGATATAGATTTTACCGGAATACGTCCTTCATTGACCATACATTGGGAAAAAGGTTTTGACGATTATTACGAGCTGATCATGCCGGTGAATGAGGATGAGCTCAAGCTTCAGGAGGAAGAAGTTCAAAGAGTTCGCTGGGCAGACAAAGCTGAGATACTGAAAATGATAGATAGTGGTGAATTCATTCCTTATGAAAAGAGCCTGATCGAGCTTCTGTTCTTCAGAAAAGATCACAGGAGCGCACATACAGGCAACGACAAGGGATACAATGTCCATCCGGATAAGTCGGAAACTGAGGCGGAGTCGCAGGGTGAGAGAAAAAGCAGCGATAAGACCTACAATTTCTACGGCTGGGAGAAAGCCGACATCTCTCCTGCTACTAATGAATACGTAGATGAATACGGTAATATCAGCAATCCTAAAGAGCTGTACGATATCCTTTCAAAGATCTGGTGCGCGCAGACCTGCGCGCCTCGCATGAGGGAACGGTGGACTGCGGAGAACAAAACTCTCGGACAGTGTTCGATAACGGCATTTCTGGCACAGGATATATTTGGCGGAAAGGTGTACGGGATAAAAAGACCCGGTGGAAATTATCACTGTTATAATGTCGTCGGAGACTGCATTTTTGATCTTACGAGCGAACAGTTCGGCGATGAGAAACTTGATTATGAAAACAATCCGGAACAGTTCAGAGAAGTACATTTTGCCAAAGAGGAAAAAAGAATGAGATATGAATATCTAAAAGAAAAATTAAAGGAAGCATGTAACAAAGAATAGAAATAACAGATTCAATGATAGATTTAAAGGAAGCATGTGATAAAAATGGAAATAACAGATTCAAGGATTGATTCGGGAAAAGCATTTGACTGGGGGAAAACATCGGAAGAGTACGCCAGATACAGAGATATTTATCCAGAAGAATTTTATAAAAAAATAGTCGACAGAGGGCTTTGCGTCAAAGGACAGAAGGTTCTCGACCTTGGCACGGGTACGGGAGTGCTGCCGAGAAATATGTACCGTTTCGGCGCCGAGTGGACAGGCACGGATATTTCGCCGGAGCAGATCAGACAGGCGCAGCGGATGGTGCAGGAAAAAAACATGAAGATAGATTTCAGGGCGGTATCCGCAGAAAATACAGACTTTCCGGATGAAAGCTTTGATGTCATAACAGCCTGTCAGTGCTTCTGGTATTTTGATCATGAAAAAATAAGCCCAAAGCTTTATGATCTGTTAAAAACGGATGGCAGACTGGTGATCCTTTATATGGCGTGGCTGCCGTTTGAAGATAAGACAGCAGGTAAAAGCGAGGAGCTTGTCTTACGATACAGCCCTGCGTGGTCGGGAGCGGGAGAGACGAGGCATCCGATAGAGATACCAGATGTCATTTATAAATATTTTGAAATGGAAGACCATGAGGAATACGATCTGAGAGTACCATTTACAAGAGAAACGTGGCACGGCAGGATGAGAGCCTGCAGAGGAGTCGGCGCCTCGCTCGCGCCTGATGAACTTGCGCGCTGGGATGAGGAACACAGGAGACTGCTCGAAACAGCGCCGGAAAGCTTTGAGGTGCTGCATTATGCGGCGATCGCTGTGCTGAGAAAACGGTCTGTGAAGATGATAATAGAGTAGCGTCGATTTTGTCTGTTATTAAAGAACTTGAAAGATTGTGTTCAGAGTTTAAGAAAGATAAAGAGTATCCGAAAGGAAATACCTCATGAAATTCTTACTTGTTGCAGTAAATGCAAAATACATACATTCCAATCCTGCGATCTATTCTCTGTATACCTATGCCAGGGCAAAATATGAGCATGATGAGCTTTGCAAAGATGCGTCCGCCCGTCCTGTGATCGAGATCGCGGAATATACCATAAATCAGAGACCGGAAGTGATACTTGCCAGAATCTATGAAAGAAGACCGGACGCGATAGGCTTTTCCTGCTATATATGGAACTGGAACGTGATCAGTGAACTGCTTTGCGATATTACGAAGGTGTTGCCGGACACGGACATCTGGCTGGGCGGACCGCAGGTCAGCCACAATGCCGGGGAGGTTATGGAACAGTTCCCTGATATAAAGGGAATAATGATAGGCGAGGGTGAGGAAACCTTCAGCGAGCTGTTGGAAAGATATCAAAGACGGGATACACAGGATCTGACTTCGGTTGCGGGACTGTATCTTAAAACCGGGTATACTGCGCCAAGAAAGGCGATCGGACTTGATAAGCTTCCGTTTTTATATAAGGATACCGAAACCTTTGCCAACAGGATAATCTACTACGAAAGCAGCAGAGGCTGTCCTTACAGATGCAGTTACTGCCTGTCTTCGATAGAGAAAACAGTCAGGCTTCGTGATATCGGAACGGTCAAAAAGGAGCTTGAGTTCTTTCTTGAAAACAAGGTGAAGCAGGTGAAATTTGTCGACCGTACATTTAACTGTGTTCATGAACACGCGATGGATATTTGGCAGTATCTGTATGAACATGATAACGGAGTCACCAATTTTCATTTCGAGATATCCGCCGACATCATCACCGATGAAGAGCTCGAGATGTTAAAAAAGTTAAGGCCGGGGCAGGTTCAGCTTGAAATAGGAGTCCAGACGGTCAATGAAAAAACCCTTGAAGCGATCAACCGTTGTATGGATCTTGAAAGACTTGAATATGTAGTTGCTAAGATCAGGGAAAATCATAATATCCATCAGCATCTTGACCTGATCGCGGGGCTTCCTTATGAGGACTATCAGAGTTTTAAGATATCATTTGACCGGGTATACGCAATGCGCCCCGACCAGCTGCAGCTGGGATTTTTAAAGGTATTAAGCGGCGCGCCGATCGCAGCCCGGACGCAGGAGTTCGGTATTTCCTATACGAAGCAGCCGCCTTATGAGGTGCTGTATACCCGGTGGCTTTCGTACCCGGACGTGATCCGGTTAAAAAAGATAGAAGAAATGGTGGAGCTGTATTACAACAGCAGACAGTTCGTAAATACCCTTGAATATCTTGTTAGGGCATTTGGATCACCGTTTGAAATGTTTGAAGCGCTTGCAGACTTTTTTGAGGAAAATGGCTATTTTACAAACAGTCCGTCACGCGCCTACCGATACGAAGTGCTTCTGGATTTTTCATCGGAATATGATGGCGGAAAAAGAAATATTTATTCAGAACTATTGACGTATGATCTGTATCTTCGGGAAAACATAAAGAGCCGTCCTGATTTCTGCAGACCGCTTACCGATAAGGAATATAAGGATTTCAGACATGATTTCTATAAGCAGGAAGAAAAGTCGGGAAGCTTACTTCCGGGACTGCGCGGACTTGATGCGAAAGCCCTTTCGGGAGTGACACATCTGGAAGCATTTACATATCCGGTATGGGAAATGGGAGCGTTCGCCGGAGAAAACTTTGACGGCAGAATATCGAGATATGTACTCTTTGATTATTCCGTAAGAGATCCGCTGACAAAAGATGCGGTTACGGTGGTTCTGGAGAGACTGTGATGGAATGGCGCGGTAAGAACGCCGGCGGCGTTTCTAAAAACATTAGTCAAAGATGCAAGTGTAGTAGTAAGAACACCGTCAGCATTCTTGAAGGAACATTAGGAAGTGACACAAGCGTAATGTCGGGATGCCGATGACGTTCTTTAAAAAATATGAGGATATCCTGCCGGTCAGGTTTGGGAAAATAGGTTGAGATAAAAAACATGGAATATTTGATTAAGAAAGTTGCAATAAATGGTTTCAGCATGGAATACCTGCGTTTCGGAAGCGGTGAAAAGATACTTGTGATCCTGCCCGGTCTGAGCGTACAAAGCGTTATGCCGTCTGCTCAATTCATCGTAAAACAATATAAGATATTTGCAGGGGAATATACGGTATGCGTATTTGACCGCAGACTCGAAGCGCCGGAAGGCTATTCTATTTCGGATATGGCAGAAGATACCATGGCTGTGCTTAAACATGAGGGCTTTGAAAGATTCTATGTTTTCGGAGCATCCCAGGGAGGAATGATCGCTATGATCATGGCGGCAAGATATCCTGATTCAGTGCGCAAAATGGTACTTGCCTCAACAGCTGTACATGTAGATGAAAGTAGATTTGCATTAATAAAGAAATGGATATCATTTGCCCGCGAAAAAGACCGTGAGGGTCTGATGCTGTCGATAGGAAAGAGCATTTATCCGGAAGGATACTTTGAAAAATACTGCAAAGCGTTTTCGGCTCTTGCACAGACTGTTACGGATTCCGAGATGGAACGGTTCATGATACTGGCGGGTTCGATAAATGGTTTTGACATCGGGAGTATGGTACGGAGCATAACCTGTCCGGTGCTTATGGCAGCGGATGAAACAGATAAGATATTCGATATCAAAGCTCAGGAAGAGATGATGGAGCTGCTTAAGGGAAACTGTCCTTTGAAAATAAAAAAATACAACGGATACGGACACGCTGTGTATGATACAGCTTTGGATTTTTGCGATGTAATGTATGATTTTTTAGAAACTGCCGGCAAAATATCGTAAGATGCCGGTAGTTTTATTTCTTCCAAGGTCTTTTTTTATCAATCCAGCCATTTGCTTTCCAGTATTTGTAATCGGTGTATTCCGGGTCCTGTTTTCCAAGACCGGTCTGCATCATCCGGATGATATAGAATTTCATTTTTGTCGCAAGCTTTGTATGCGCAGGTCTGCTGTAATCAACAGCCAGCAGTTTCTGCGCTGCTTTTTTGAGACTGCCCGTCATGGCGAGACGCTTCTTCTCCGGGATGTTATTCCAATTGATATCGCTCATAAGCTTAAAGGAGCATACCCGGATGTCGCTTATTCCCCACCAGGACAGACTGTCCCTGATATCCTTTGCTGTAGATTTTCCGCCGGCTCCCAGACACTGGGTAATGATCATGGCGCGCTCGATCTTTTGAATGTATTCGGCGTCTTTGCATTTGTGCTCATCATTCAGAAAACATACAGTGCAGCCCGCACAGAAATTCGGGCAGTCCTTTGGAAGATAGAATTCCGTTATCTGCGCGCTGTCCCTGAAACAATCCAGAAAACTCTCTTTCAGTCTATATGTAACTCCATGTTTTTCAGTACCGTTTATCACTGTGATCTTCATTGTTTTCCTCCGGAAAAGATACTTTTTAAAAGTATCTTGATGGTTATAAGAAAAATTTAGGATAATTTATTATGCATGTCAAGTAAATTCTATAGATGGTTAAGGGCTACGCATATCCGATACAGTTTCCTTTCATCGACATGTCCTGCTATTAGTGGAAGAGCTTTTTTCCCTCAAATACAGGGCAATCATATATTAGGAGGTAAAATCGAGAAGGATAAGCAAGAAAATACCACCTGAGCGTGAGAAAAGCAACAAAAACAGTGGTAAAAAAATATATATTATGTTAAAATTAGATATCGGATTTATTGAGCAGTAAAGATAATAACTATTCGATTAAACTAAGGAAAAATAAAGAATATAAGAACAGTGAGGGATGGATATGTTACTATTTTCAACAGTTTTGTCAATAAACAATTGCTTAAGGTGTCAAAAGAAAAAAGATTGGCAGGAAGCCGTGACACATCAAGGCAGGAAGCCATGAAACATTAAGCCTGGCAGCCGTGAATATAATTGAGCAGAAATAAGAGAATGAAGAAGGAATAGCAATCAATAAAATATAAAGGAGGATACACTGTATGAAGTTGATGCATATTGGCGATCTGCATCTGGGCAGATCACTTGGGGATTTTGATCTTACGGAAGATCAGGAATATCTGTTGAACCAGTTATTGGAGATTGCAGACAGCAGGGATGTTGACGCTGTTTTAATTGCGGGAGATGTTTATGACAAAGCCATCCCCAGCGAAGCCGCGACAAAAATGCTCGATTATTTCTTGAGCAGTCTGGCAAAACGAAATGTCTGTACATACATGATAAGCGGCAATCACGATTCTGATGAAAGATTGAATTATGGCAGTAATCTTTTCGAAACAAATAACATCTATATTTCAACAAAATATGATGGAAGCCTTTATAAGCAGACTTTAAAGACGGGAGAAGAAGAGGCAGATATATATCTTTTGCCTTTTGTAAAGGCATCGCGGGTCA
Source organism: uncultured Lachnospiraceae bacterium (assembly GCA_902783965.1). GTDB lineage: Bacteria > Bacillota > Clostridia > Lachnospirales > Lachnospiraceae > RUG11200. The sequence goes on along the minus strand of CACZSY010000292.1, from coordinate 984 downwards.
GACAATATCTGCCGGAGGCAAAAATAGAGTCCTATGATGATGCTGTCAGGGCGATCATAGATAACGAGAAGATCGATAATACAAGGTGCAATATTCTTGTAGCTCATCAGTTTGTTATGGGAAAAAGCGAGGATCCTGAACTTGGCGGATCGGAGAGCATTGGTACACAAAGCGTTGGACTGGTTGAAAAGATCGGATACGACTGCTTTGATGTATTTGATTATGTGGCGTTAGGTCACATTCATTCGCCGCAGCAGGTCGGACGTAAGGAGATCAGATATTCAGGTTCGCCTCTCAAGTATTCTCTCAGCGAAGTGAATAACGAGAAATCTGTTTCGCTGATCACTATAGATGCGAAGAAGAACATCGATATTGAACTGGTTCCAATCAAACCGATGAGAAACTTAAGACATATAAAGGGAAAGCTCAAAGATCTTTTGGCAAAAACAAATGTGACTGCACCGGAAGATTTCATATATGTTACTCTTACGGATGAAGATTTCATAAATGATGCGATGGGCATTTTCCAGCAGACATACCCGTATACAGTGAAGATAGATTATGACAATTCGCATACCAGAGAAATAGAGCAGGTGGATATATCAAAGATCGCGGGAAACAGGTCTTTTGAGGATCTTATCAGCGATTTTTACAGGCAGATGTACAGCTGTGAGATCAGTGAAGAAGAAATGGATGTCATGAGAACCGCAGCGAGAGAGGCAGGTGTATTGTATGAAGCCGATTAAATTGATAATGAGCGCATTTGGACCTTATGCCGGAGAAATGCCGGCAATAGATTTTACTGTTTTTGAGGACAAGGGTCTGTTCCTGATATCAGGAGATACCGGAGCGGGAAAGACAACGATATTTGACGCAATCTGTTATGCGTTGTATGGGGAAACCAGCGGGAAATTCAGAGATACAAAGAATCTTAGGAGTGAATACGCCAATGAGTCAACGGAAACATATGTTGATTTTTACTTT
>CACZSY010000291.1 GCA_902783965.1 uncultured Lachnospiraceae bacterium | reverse complement strand
TCTTCACGTTCGTTTATTTGTCTGTCACATTTGCATTAACCACGTTATTCCGGAAACCACAAGACAGTCTTAATTTCGCAGGTAAGACTCATCTTTGCCTGTTCCGGATCTCACGGAAATATGCTCAGTAAACAGCTACACTTGATTAATAAGATTATATAAAATATGCTCTTTATTGTCAACGATTATTCTTGTAGAAAACAAATTATCTCTGCTTTAAAAGTCTTATTTATTTCTGCTTTAAAAGCCTTATTTATTTCTGCTTTGACAGTTCTTTTACCTCCATTAAGGCAAACGGCAGGGAAATGAACGCCGTGCATACATCCGCCACGCTCTGCGTCATCTCAACTCCCCTAAGGCCGAAGAAATGCGGAAGAATAAGGATCGCCGGTATAAAGCAGATACCGTTCCTTGCGGAAGCGGTTATCGAAGCTTTAAAGCCCTTGCCGATTGACTGCAGCAGCATATTGGTCATTACGATAAGACCGTTGAGCGGAAGCACGATGGTCTGGAACCTTAACGCCTGACTTCCGACTTTTATAACATCTTCATCATCCCTGAAAAACGCGATGACCGACGGAGCATAGATATAGCATATCAGTCCGACCACAGCCAGAAAAACCGTTCCCCATTTAAGGCAGAAGAAATATCCTTCTTTGACCCTCTTCTTAAGCCCGGCTCCGTAATTAAACGAGCATACCGGCTGGAAGCCCTGTCCGAAACCTATTAGTGCGGACACCAGAAGCATAAGCACTCTCGTTACGATGGACATTCCCGCGATAGCCGCATCCTGACCATAACTTCCCGCGGTTCTGTTGAGCAGGATTGTCGCCAGCGCCGCAAGCCCCTGTCTGAAAAGAGAAGGTATGCCGCCGTTGATGATCTGAATAAAATAATAAGAATTAAATCTGATGTTGGAGAACTTAAGCTTGATATTTTCTCCTCTGCTGCTGCCGGCAAGCAGAATGAAAAAGCTCGTTATCTGTCCGAATACCGTTGCAAGCGCCGCGCCTTTTACCCCGAGATCAAACACCAGGATCAGGAGAGGATCAAGAACGATATTGATCCCGGCACCCGCCACAAGTCCGACCATAGCGTACATGGCGCTGCCCTGAAAACGCAGCTGGTTATTGACTACGAACTGTCCCATCATAAAAGGCGCGCCTATGAGGATGATCCCGGCATATTCCATGGTCATTCCCATCGTATCGCCCGACACGTCTCCCGTGGCAAAAAGGGTAATGAGCTGCTTAATAAAAATATTACCAAGTACCGCAAACATTACTCCGGTTATTACAGCCATCGCGAAACCCGTAGAGGCCATCTGAGACGCTTCTTTCTTCTTCCCGGCTCCGAGCATCCTTGAAAGGAAGTTACCGGAACCGTGACCGAAAAGAAACCCGAATGCCTGGATCATCGCCATAACCGGAAATACCAGGCCGACCGCCGCGGTAGCCTGGGTTCCGTATCCTTCTATCCTGCCGACAAAATAAGTGTCAGCCGTATTATATATTCCCGTAACCAGCATGCTTATGATGGTCGGAACCGCCAGTTTCATAATGAGCTTCGGAACCGGGGTTTCGGTCATCATGGCATATCTGTTATTCTTTGCACCAGTCATTTTTAATACCCTATATTTTTATTCAGGAAGGTCACCGGCATTCTTGCCGCGCCGCCTGTAAATGCGAAGAAATCTCCGCCTGAATTTCAAAACTTATCTTATCTCCTTTGCGCACCTGTCCAGCAGTTTGCACATGAATCCATAGATCTGCGCCGCGTTAACACCTGAATCTCCGTTAAAAAACCATGACGGGATATTGATGCTTACGGTATCAAGCATCTTCACAAAGCCTTTATCTGCTTTAAGAACATAGGCATACGGCATTGTGTTTATTATAAAATCCGGATCCTGTCTGTTCTTTTCAGCAAGTCCGCTCATATCCATTTTTTCAAGATAAGTCTTAAAGCTATTAAGCTTTGCATACATATTCCTGCCGTACTGCGTTCGCTGTCTGCCTCGTAGCTGAAGCAGGATCATAAGGATAAAAGCTATAAAGCCGCCTATATAACAGATCATCATAACCTTCTCATTAATCATATACTGTATATTGGCCATAAAGAAAGGAGTACCGATAAAAACAGATGTGAACGGAACCATGACCAGAAGCATACGCTTTGCCTTTAACCCGTTGAACAGGAAGAACAAACCTCCTATGCCAAAAGCCATAGAAAATAAAGCTATGGACAACCCGTTCGCTTTAAGGTTGATCTGTATGCACATAACTGCATATGCCGCAACGGTCATTCCGATAATGATCTTATTGAGCTTTGCCGCGCCTTTATCATATATCTGATCGATCATCGAAGGGCTTTTCATTTCCGAAAGGATATCATTTCCTGCAGTGATCATCGAAGCCGCAAATTCTCCGCCTGTAGTGACTGTCTGACCCGGCAGGAATAATAATTCCATGAACTTTGCCTCATATCTGTTGCGTCCTTCATATTCCTTAAGCTTTACGATCCTGAAAGGCTCAAAATCATCTCTTTCGATCGCTATATAACCTTTATTGGCAAGATTGAACAAGACAGAGGCAACATCTTTTCCCGACACCGCTCCTTTAAATATGAATCCGGCTTCAAGGGCGGTTATGCCTTTCGGCGGATCAGTAACATTTTCTTTAGAAGGTCTTTCTCCCGAGCCTTTGATCACGATCAAAACAATGGAAACTATAAGCATCAGCAACGGAAACCACAGTACCGCATAGTCAAATATGCTGTATTTAAATCCGGCGTCCTTAAAATATCCGTCCGGCAGAACACATCTTATGGCAAAAAAGTCACCCTTTTCATTTACTTTTTCATAGGTTCCGCTGACTGTTCTTCCCGAAACTGTATAACTGACAAGATTCTCAGGAATAATATTAAGTGACTTATCTATAAAGCTGATATTTTTTGTATCAAAATCCTTTGGAAAAGTAATGTTAAATGAAATATTTCCCGTATCCGTCTGTGTGGAATCGTTGGCGATCATAAAGAAGAATTCATCATAGCCGGATATGTAGTCCTGTCCCGCGTTATATTTATATCTTATGACGAATGTACTCTCGCTCGAATACTTTATATCCGGTTCTCCGATCTTTATGAGATATTCTCCGCCGTTTTTCTTAAACTCATACTTTACTTTTTCCACGCTTACGTCGGAAACCTCGATCCTCTTATGTTTACAGGTCCCTCCCGTGTACTGATAACCGGACCACGCTCTGATCCTCCTGTTCACATAGCTTGTCGGTTTATAAAATTTTACTGTAATGGTCTCTTTTACATCATAGGTGTTGTTTTCATTAACGATCATATCTATGTGACAGCTTTGGATCGTACCGCTGTATTTTGAGGCTGCCTCAGTATCATTAACAGATACATTGTGTTTTGTTATGCCGTCTTCACCGTACCATATCCTGTATGTAAAACCCTTCATATCAGCTTTGGAATAATATCCTTTGAGCTGAATACTCTTGCATCCGTCAAATATATTTCCTGAGGCCTCTACTGTTCCCCTGTTTTCCGACGTTGCCAATACAAGATGACTATCATCACAAAGCTCTATTTCCAATATATAATCGGCGTCTTTATCAAGCTTGTTCTGAATATCCCAGTTGACATTGTATCGCTCCGTACCTTCTTCAAATACCATCCGGATATTTATCCTAAAATCATCTTCTTCATGATCATCTTTATCATAAGCGCCTATAAATCCCGACGCATAATAAGACGCATAAGCATTTTCTCCCGTAATAAATATAACAGCCAAAAACATTATTACTGACATTAATATGATCTTAGCGTATCTTTTCATCATGCCTCTCCTAACCTGTATATTGCCAATTGCCTGCAGCCGGGCTGTTGCAAAGTCCGGCTTTCTTTTTAGTCCTGCGTCCATCTGCTGAGTATCGCGTGAACCGTTTCCCTGAGAGCGTATCCCTTGACCGGTTTTGTAACGAAATCCTCCGCTTTGTAAGAATTGATCCTTTCAAGATCCGAGGTCTCCAGCTTGTCTGTCATAAACACAACAGGTATGTCGTACTTATCAATAGCAGCCCTGTATTCCTGAACATAGTCTTCAGTAAGCAGATCATAATCGATTATCATAAGATCCGGCTGAACGATATCGATCACGCTTGAGAGCATATGATAATCGGCCGAGGTAGTAACCTCATATTCTCCCGTCTTAAGAAGAGTTGTCTTGATATGTTCGAGAGTCCTTACATCATCGTCTATCGCGAGTATGTTGTAGATCTTGTTGTCCTGCTCTCTCAGCTTATATTTTCTATCTTCATCTATTATCGAAAGCATCACATCTGCAATATCCGGATCAAACTGTGTACCGCGGCCTTTGACGATCTCATTTCTTATGACTTCCTGTGGAAGCGCTTTACGGTAGCTTCGGTTGCTCGCCATCGCGTCATAGGCGTCGGCAACCGCGATTATCCTTGCGATCTCAGGTATATTCCTGCCTTTAAGGTTATTCGGATAGCCTCTTCCGTCAAAACGTTCATGATGGAAACGGGCGCCCGCACAGATCTCGTTGTTGTCATAGATATTTTTCAAAATATGGAATGAGCATATCGGATGTGACACGATGCTCTGGAATTCCTGCTCGGTCAGCTTGCCCGGTTTGTTGATTATCGCTTCGGGAACCCTTATCTTTCCGACGTCATGAAGGAGCGCGGACTGATGTATGTTCGAAAGTTCCTGTTCGCTCTTGCCCATCCTCTTCGCTATCATTACGGAATAATCCGCAACCCTCTTTGAATGACCGGAAGTATAACGGTCTTTGGCGTCGATCGCGTATGCCAACGCTTCGACGATGACATTGTTCAGATGATCGACTTCATTTCTGGATATCGTCTCCTTCTGCTCGTATTCAGCGCTCCTTTTGTAAGCATGGGTGAAGAAAAGCGCGATCACGATATAAGTGATAAGACTTATTATTATCTCCATCGCAAGCCTTACCCTTACCGAACGGAAAAGCTTATCATTGCTTACTACCATGAAAACATGCCATTCACCAAAAATTGTATCAGTAAATACCGTGCAGTTTTCACCGTTGAGCTTCGCGGAGAAGCTTCCGCTCTTTTTTTCTTTCATTTTGTCAAGTATATACTTCTGTTCCTCATCGCCTCCGAACAGATTACCGTTCTCTTTTTTATCAAAATGAGCGACCACCATGCCCATGTCATCCAGAAGGAAAGCATAACCCAGATCCTGCATATTGATATTTTCTGTGATATACTGTATCTCATTAAGTTCTATATCCAAAGATACAACACTCTTTTTATCGTTCAACATCTGGGATATGGATATCATGACCGTTCCCGTCTGGGCGTCCACATAAGGCGAGACCAGAGTCGGTCTTCCCTCTGCTTTGACGGCCGCCTTATACCAGTCACGGGTTAACGGATCATAATCTTCCGGCGGCTCCCAGCCTATGCCGTCAAGATACTCGCCGTCGATATATCCGTAGATACCGGTAAAGTTCTTATCTATCTGCTCCGTCTGGTCTTTGGCTTCCATGGTAAGGTAATCCAGTATGTCCTTATGTGAAGAGTTGTTTTTCAGAAGGTAATTGATAGAATCCGCCGTAACCCATGTCACGTCCAGTCCCTTCTGCAGATAATTCTCGATCTTGGCAGATTCGAGCTTAAGATTGTTTTCACCAAGAGTCTCTATATTTTTAACAGAAGACCTGTAATAAGTCGTAAGAGAATAGACTACGATCCCTGTAAGGAGAACGAAGACCACTGTCAAAGTTATAAGAATCTGTTTTCCAAAAACGGTTTTCATCAATATCATTTCCAATCGGTATTTAATATGTTTATTTTACAGCAAATCTTCCGTTTTCACAACTCCAAAACACTGTAAAACATCTTTTATTGCCAATGTTCCCTGACTATGCTATCATGTGATAACAGGGTTAAAAGAACAGACATTTCCGTATTCATTTTAATAACAACTGCTGTTCAGGAAGGTTTTTACCATGAGCTTTAAAGATATCCTCAGCAAATACGTCACACTCCTAGATACCAGTTACTCGGAACTGGCAAAATACAGCGGACTTGGCACCAGTACTTTAAGCAGGTACCATACCGGAACCAGGGAACCATGCTACGACAGTTCAAGCGTTGCCAGACTCGTACACGGTTTCAGGGAGATCGCGCGCATAAAGGGGATAGCTCTCGACACCACACAGCTTCGGTCAGAGATCAACCAGTCTCTGAGCTGTGACATTACCGTTGATTATTCTACTTATATCGGCAACCTTAATATCCTTATGAAAACTTCCGGAATACGCTCAAAACAGCTTGCGCAGGCTTTGTCTTATGATACTTCCCATATCTCAAAGATACTTTCCTGCAGACGCCGTCCGGGAGATATCACGGCGTTTACCGACTGCGTGGCCCGGCTTGTCGATGAGAACCTGAACCCGGAAAAAGATCCCGCAGCCGTCAAGTCCGTTATCGCTCTTATTAACGCAGATCCTCAGAGAGCCAACGAGCCGGGATACCTTAAAGAATCTGTTTCCTGCTGGTTAAGATCAGGCAATATACATATGAGTGAACGCTCTTTCGGAAAAATCCTTAAAAAAGTAGACGATTTTAATCTTTTTGAATATATAGATTCTTCTAACTTTGAAAATATACAGCTCCCTACAGGTTCCGTCCAGCTTCCTTCTGTTAAGACTTATTATAATGTTGAAGGAATGCGCGATGCAGAACTCGATTTTCTCCGGATAACCCTGCTTTCAAAGACTCCGGGAAATATTATTATGTATAACGATATGCCGCTGGCCTCTCTCTTTGAAGACAAAGATTCCAGCAGAAAATGGTTATTCCTGATGGAACAGCTGCTTAAGAAGAATTATCACATTGATTTTATCTACGATGTCAACAGACCTATCGATGAAATGATCATAAGTCTGGAGACCAATCTTCCTATATATATGACAGGCAATGTCACCCCTTATTACCTGATTGGATACCAGGGCGAGATCTTTCACCATCTGCTCAAGGTTTCCGAATCCGCAGCCCTGACCGGAATGGCAGTATCCGACCATCAGGAAGACGGCAGATATCTGCTTAACAGGAACCGGCCCGATGTGGCGTTTTTTAAAGCCATGGCCAAACAGCTTCTTTTAAAAGCAAAACCGCTGATGGACATCTACGGAACCGACAAGAAACAGGATTTCTCACAGCATATGTTAGAGCTTCCTACCTTTGGCTCGCGCAGCATAATTTCATGCTCTCTTCCTATATTTACGATCAATACCGCATTATTCGAAAAAATACTGCGGCGTCAGGGACTGACTTCAAATGAGGTAAAAAACGCGTTTCATATCAGAAAAAAGATACTTGATTATTATCTGTTCTTTCTGGAACGCGGCACTCTTTATATGGATCTTCCGGTTTTCAACAAGGCGGCTTTTGAAAAAAATCCTCCCAAGCTTTTCCTGTCGGAATTTTTCATTGAAAACGATTTTCCTTATCTGTATGAAGAATATCTGGAACATCTTGAGGATACAAAGAAATTTGTTGCAGGATACAATAATGTGAGACTGACTTTTAACGAAAATCCGTCCTTTAAGAACATCAATATAACCATCGTGGCAGATAAGGAAGTTATCGTGTCAAAGAATACTCTGCCTCCGATCCATTTCGTGGTAACCCATCCGAAGATGGTCGTCGCTTTCACCAATTACATGCTGCAGAGAACCCCGCTTAAGTCATAAGCGGGGTTCTCTTTTATCCAAACTGTCTCCGGCTCTCTTCCAGAAGTTTTTTATAATCTTTATACATCGTTCTGTACATTGTATTCCTGCCCATCATTATAAATGAAGAGTCCGCGTAAAGGTAGGACATCGCTCCTTCAATATAAGCCATGAGACCATATTCGCCTTTATCGATAAGATAAATATCATATCCGGTTCCGACGGCAAGCATGTTATCATCTTCACTGATATACTTGACCGTATATCCATTTTCGATATCAAAAGAACTGATAATGCTGTAATCCTCAAGGCTTATGATCCTGACCTTACGGTCATCCCCCTGCACGAAAAGATGTCCGCCGTCAGCGGTAAACTCCATAAATCCTTTGTCAAGCGACAGTATATTTAATTCCTTTTCCGTCTTTTTCCCGGAAATATCCACTATGAAGATCTTTCCCTGGGTATTGCTGACCGCTGCGTATCTGTCGTCAGGACTTACCGCAAGTTCCGCTCCCGCCTGTATATCCGCAAGCTTTTCTGCTTTTCCGCTCTTGATCTCGATCCGTACAAGGCCTTCCTTTTTGACAATAGCATAAATGTATTTACCCTTTGAATCCGAAACGGCTGCCGTTATCTGTCCTTCATGTTCTGCGTCATATACACATTTTTTATCTTTCATATCAAATACGATCATCTGAGCATAATTTACGCAGACCGCATATCTGCCGTTTCTGCTCATGCCGATCATGTTAAATAATCTTTTATCCTTTTCCGAATAAGGAAAATATTCATAATCCCCCTCATAAGGTCTTATAATATACACTCCTTCATAAACCGCATAGATGAATCTGTCACCGTAAAATCCGACAGCGGCAGGCATAACATCCGCTTTATTAAATCTGAAAAGCTCATTACCCTTGCCGTCGAAGAAATAATAACTCCTCGGATCTGATATTTCATACGCCGCGCTGCATCCTCCGTCAGGAGAAGTCACCATTCCCGCAAGCATTTCGTCGAATTCCCTTATCTTTTCAAGATCGTACGCCTCATGCTTTGTAAGTATATATATTCCTGCATCGGAATAAGATTTTATGGCAAGTCCGTCTTTAAGATAAACCATGCTGTTCAGATAGACTCCCGTCTCAATCCTTGAATTATCTATGATATTACCTGTTGACAGATCAACAATATCCAGAACTCCGTTATCATAAGCGACCCTTCCGTAATGGCTGCCGCTGAATGCGTTCAGGTTTCTGACGTCTTCCCTGAATTCCGTATTGATCTTAATGTCTCCGGAATTTTCATCAATGACCCAGGCCTTTCTTTCAATAGAAACAACTATCTCGTTCTTATCATCATATTCATGAGCGTCCAAACAGGAGATAAAACCTGTCACATCCCGGATCACAGCCCTGATCTTTGTATCAGAATTTACCCTTCCCTCTTTAATATTTATGATCCCCAGCACATAATCCCTTTCACTCCTGCCTATATCCGCAAGTATATCGCCGCTCATAAGCACCGCGAGATTACCTTTCGGAGTAAAACACATCCTGCTCACATAATCCTGATCGATCTCGACATCTTTATACGACCCGCTGCCGGTATCATAGATACTTACGACATTCTTCTTCGAAGGGTCCTCATCCATTCCCTTGTAATGGGAAAAAGCCACATATCTTCCATCCTGTGAGCAGACACATTTTTCCGCAAGATCAATACCGGATCTTTCTTCTATCTCATCGCACATACTGCCGTTTAAAAGATCCATGATATATATCCTGTCTTTTCCTATACAGTATACACGTCCCTGCTCTTTGTTGAACAGACACGACTTTACATTTTTTCCAAATGCAGTCTTCTGCGTTATATTTCCTTTATGATCATATAGCAGCAGTTCTTCTGCGGTTACCACGCAGATCCCGTCTTTACTGCCGTATGCTCCTATCAACTGCCATATTCCCTCATCCTCATTGATCACAGGTTCGATCTTCGTAATCCTTTCAAACGTGTCAGCGTCAAAAAAGTATACTCCCATTCCGCTGTCGACTACTGTAAGATATCTTTTTTCATTATCTATTTCAATAATCGTCGCCGGTGAATCCAGTTTAAGGATCCTGTCAAGTCCGTAAGTCTCACCGATATCGTAGGCGTACAGTGCTTTTGCAAGAGCATACTGGGCTTCGGCAACAAACGGTCTGTCCTCCCTGCCCGGAAGCGCCGACGCCGCGGCGATGACCGCGCCTTCTCTCTCTCCTTTCGCAAGCAGGAGCAAAGCTTCTTTGGCCAGGAAACCCGACTGGCTTTTCTGTTTTTCCCTGTAATGAACGAGTATCTCATCCGCAAGTCTTGTCTTTTCATCCGCAAGCGCTGTCTTTTCGTCTGCCAGCATTGTCATCTTATCAGCCACATCCGCATTATAAATGCCGAATGCTGTTCCAACTGCCGCAACTGCCACAGCTATGCATGCCGTAAACGCAACTGCCCTCCTTATCTTTCTCTCCCTGTGACGCTGGCGGAGATCGTCATAGGAGCAGCCCAGTATCGGAGCCGCGAGCCTCAGAAGTTCTGTTCTGAATTTCTTTTTACGCATGCTCCGGGTTTCTCCTCTTATATCGGCAGCCAGAGGTTCTACAGGTTTTCCGTTCTCATCCTCAAGAAGCATTTCCGGAAAACTCTCAGCAGGTTCGCCTTTCGCAAGCACGGCAAGGATATTGTGCCTTCCGTGAAGCGCGATAAATGTTTCAATCTCTTTCTGCACCCAGATGGAACCACGTGTATCCGGCGTACAGATAACGATCAGAAACTCCGACCCGGAAAGCGCTTTTCTGATATTATCGTTAAGATCGCTTCCTATCGGCAGTTCTTCCTCATCCCTGAACACTCTGCTGATACGCTTTTTCCCGGTCTTTGAGCGCACGCTGCCGGGAACATGGTAGGTCTCAAGACCGGTATGTACCATCTTCGCAGTTTCTTTATCGAGAGGAGTATGTCTGTAGCTGATAAATGCATCATATTTCATTTCTTCGTATATTAACCTTTCTTACCTTTAAACTCTACATTCAGGCGTTCTTTGGTCTTAACGGCTCATATGTCTTTGCAAAGATATGTCCGGCGATAACATAGATATCTTTAGGGTCATCCATGCGCATAGCGATATAATCGCCCTCAACTCCAAGATAGTAGTTATCCCGATCCCATTCGGTAAATACCTTTACTCTCTCCTTAAGCTTTTTGGCATATATGCCGCTTCCTCCGGTGCAGATACATGAATGAGCGTATTTTGTCACCTTCAGTCTCTTGCCGCTCACCGCATCGATAACCTCAGGCTCATACTCCGCAGGATATACATAATCTTCTCCGCTCAGTCTGTAGGACGCCCTGAATTTTTCTTCCCTACACGGATAAACCTCGCCTTCAATGCCCAGCATCAGATATACATCATCCGTCACCTTGATCCGTACGTCTCCCTCAAGTGTTCTTATAACAAGACTGCTCCCGGGTCTTGCAAGTTCTGCCGCCTTAACATATCCCATGCTGAATTCTTTCTTTATATATTGCCTGTAACCTCTTTTTGACTCGACGTGTTCACCCGCGTAGATTATCCTCGTCTCATCAAAATATCTGTTGAATCTTTGAAGAATAAAGCCCATTATATGAGTTTCATCATATTCTATCCCCATGCCTTTTAAGAGTTCTTTTTTCAGGAAACCTCCCGCCTTTACTCTGTGTCCCCCGCCTCCGCCGGCGCCTTTGGCGATATATGACGCAAGCTCATTAGCCATAGTCTCTTTTACGCAGCTTCTTACGGAAAGTTTTACTCCGTACGGGAGAATGCTGTATACAACACTGCATTCAACACTGTCCACCTCAAGAAGCATATCGCTTATGATCCCCAGTATATTGGGATCGCACGGTTTCGCGCCGACGACGGCTATCGGTCTTTCCTTATCATAATAGACATTATCCAACGCCTGCGCGCATATCGTTAATTCTTCGCTTGAAAAATTAGAATTCTTAAATTCAATGATGTCCGCACTCCTGTATTTTGTAAAATCCCTGAGATCTTTATCCGCCGGATGCGAAACCTCTTCAAAACCGTTGGTGTCAGTCATAAGACCGTAATACAAAGCTGTTGCAAGGTCAGTATCTTCATTTATGTCCATGCCTTCTTTTTTCAAAAGCCCTGCCATTACCGTGGCGCATGAACCGTAAGAGCTTCTTATCTCGCACAGCTTAGGCATATTTCCCGATACCTGGTGATGATCGATCACAGCAATATTTTCAGCTTCAAAACCTGTCACATTGCTTTCACCGTACTGACAGTCAACCGTTACCAGGAGTTCAGGCTTTTTATTAAGTGCGGTCACATATTCTACCGGTATTCCCAGTTTTTCGATCATAAGGACCAGATTGCTCTTTGTTACCGGTTTCTGCCCGCCATATATAAATTCCGGCTTCTTTCCGTTCTTTTTAAAAAACCTGAACAGCGCAAAACCGCTCGCCAGCGCATCCGCATCCGGATTATCATGACACTGGATAACTATATCATCAAATTCCAAAAGCCTGCTTAATTTTAACGCCATAATATTTATTCTTCCTTTTCGATCAGGTCTTCCTGCCTGCTCAAGACCTCAAGTCCTATCCGCAGATCGGATTTTACTCCGAACATTTCTATCTCGATCACCGCATACTGCTTATGCCTGTTGATGTATTTTATCTGACCTGCATATTCCACGAGCGGTCCTTCGGTGACAACTACCTTGTCTCCCTCTTTATATCCTTTTGAAACTTCCGTAACATGATCCTTGTTCTGGATCTTCCTTAAAAACTCTTCTTCATTAGGCTTAAGTCTCGCAAAACCGTCGCTTTCCCTGATTATCCTTGTAAGATCGGGTATATCCTTGGCTCCATAATAGATCTTTAAGATATCATTGGTTATGACAAACACATATCCCGGATACATCTTTTCCATAACCTTGATCCATCTTCCGTGAAGCCTTTTGTTTCTTTCTATCTTCGGGACAAAACAGTCATCTCCCGCAGGCATATCCGCGATAGTGGTAAGCATCTTAATGACTTTATGCTCATGACCGCTTAATACCTGCATTACATACCATTTTCTGGTATCTTCCTGTTTATCATCATTCACCGTTTCGGTCTGATCATCATCTCTAAGAGGCAGACCGCAAACGTATTCAGCCGGCGCTTCCCTGCTGTTATCTTTTAATTCTTCCATCATTAACTCCATTTAGTCAGTTTACTCTTATGACCCTGTCATCTTATTTTTAAGGGTATACCATCTGGCTCAATGGTATACCCTTTAGTTTATCTTTTTCTAAATGCGCTGTGTCTAAAATTCAACAGTTTCAGGAGCGCTTGTAAAAGAACTGAATACCGCTTTCGCATCCTTAAGATAGAATACCTCGGTATTGCCGTCATCCGGAGAATACATTGCCTTAAGCTCAGGATAAGCTTCAAGCATAGACACTCTGGCTTCCCTTCTGTCATCTTCGACAGCAACCGCGGAAACCCTCAGCCATCTTCCCTTGTCAAAAGCGCATATCTCAACCTTAGGATTCTCATGGATCTGTTTTGATACATCCTTTGACTTTCCGGTCTGTATGTAAAGCTTTCCTTCAAAAATATTAACTGTACCGAAAGGTCTTACTCTCGGCTGATCCTTATCCATAGTTGCAAGATAATAAGTACCCGCTTCTTTTAAAAATGAATAAACTTTGTCCATATTATTGAAAGCCTCCAATCTTTAATATATAATACGATATTAACACAGGCACGAAAACGCATCAAGCGTTTTTGTGCCGGACATTTGCGGCATACGCAAGTATGCCGTCTGCGTGCAGATAATAGAGCGCGAAGTTTTTAAATGTTTTGAGGGGCTGTGAATAGTAACCGTACCAGGAGGCAACGGCAATGATAGAAGTAAAAAGCATTTCAAAAGAATTTATTTCCCCGAAAAAATATCCCGGTCTTAAAGGCGCGGTCAAGGGGCTGTTCTCCACCGAAAAGGTTAAAAAGCTGGCTGTTGACGACATTTCCTTTTCCATAGCTGATGGAGAGATCGTTGGATATATCGGCAGCAACGGCGCCGGTAAATCAACCACCATTAAGATGATGACCGGTATCCTCAGACCCACCAGGGGTGAATGTCTGATAGACGGCATCAACCCTGCCACAGACCGTATGGCTAACGCCGCGCGTATCGGTGTTGTCTTCGGTCAGAGGACCCAGCTGTGGTGGGATCTTCCGCTTTCGGAATCCTATACCATCCTTAAGGAGATCTACAATGTCTCAGACGAGGATTATAAAAAACAGCTGGCATTTTTAAATGAGACTCTTGGTCTTGAGGAATTCTTTGACAAGACCGTAAGAACCCTGTCCCTCGGACAGAGGATGCGCGCGGATCTCGGCGCCGCCCTCATACATAATCCAAAGGTTCTTTATCTCGACGAGCCCACGATAGGTCTGGATCTCGTTGTCAAAGATAAGATCAGGGAAGCGATCCATGAGATAAATCAAAAATATAAGACCACAGTCATCCTTACAACACATGACATCGAAGATATCGAAAAGCTCTGCAGCCGGATCATCGTCATAGATAAAGGAAGGAAGATTTATGACGGCACTCTTGCCGATCTTAAGGAAACCTACGGCACGACCAGAAAGATCTCTATAAAGACAGAGGATTTCCCGGGGATCGGCAAAGTCAGGGCAGCGCTTTCCTCTTCCCTCAATAACGGAAATAAAGAGCCTGTGGGTGATAATGAATTAGAACTTAATTTCAATCCCGACGAGAGCAGACTTGAGATATCCTTTGATAAAAATCATGTAGAAGTTTCCGATGTTATATCTTCCCTCATCAGGATCATCACTGTCAAAGATATCAAGATACAGGAGACCGAACTGGCGAGCATCGTAAAGGATATCTACAATCATAATCTAGGCGCAAACGGCCCGGAGGGAGGCGGCAGATGATACGTCATTTCATGCACACATACCTTCCTTTCGCATCCAATGAATTAAAGAGAAACCTTGCCTACAAGGGTGCTTTCTATCTTTTTATAGTATGCGACCTCATGGAAGTTTTCATCAGCTATTATCTCTGGATGGCGATATATCAGAGTTCCGGAAAAGGAACCCTTGGCGGTCTTTCAAAAAACGAAATGGTTGTCTACGTTATAATGGTCTTCATCACTTCGACCATCATAATGCAGTCCATCTCAAGAACCGTCAGCAGGGACGTAGTCAAAGGAAATATAGCCATGACGCTTATCAAACCCGTAGATTACAGGATCAGTCTTATCTCGGGTCAGGTGGGAAATCTGATATACCACTTTATCGTGCCTTCGCTGTTTGTATGGATTTTTCTGGAAGTATATAAGGTGACTGTATTGGGAGAGCCCCTCGTATCTCCCGGAAGGGCAGCGCTCTACCTGATAAGCATCTGCTTAAGCTTCCTTATATATGTCCTGTTTGATTTCTGCTTCGGCATGGTGGCTTTTTTCACAACCTATATCTTCGGACTATCAATGGCCAAGGAAGTGCTGCTCTCGTTTCTTACGGGACGGCTCATACCGATATCATTTTTCCCGGAAGCTTTCCGGAAAGTATTTGAATACCTTCCTTTTGAGTCAATGGTATATTCTCCGGTAATGATATATCTCGGAAAATACAGCGTCCGCGAGACCCTCTTTGTTATCGGAAGACAGGCGGCATGGGTAATAATACTCTATCTGCTGGGAAGCTTCATATGGAAAAAAGTAACCAACAGACTTATAGTTTTAGGAGGATAGGCAAAGATGAAACGGATAAAACGATATCTGCGTCTGTACCGCGTCCTTGTTTCCCAGTTCATCAAGACGATAATGCAGTCCAAAGTGGATTTTTTCATAGGACTTCTGGGATTCTTTATGACGCAGGCAGCCGGAATAGCATTTTTATATCTGGTCTTTGAACAGATACCCGATCTTCACGGCTGGTCTTTCAGCCAGTTGCTGTTCATCTACGGTTTTGCTCAGATCCCGAGAGGTATCGACCACCTGTTTACGGATAACATCTGGCTTGTCGCCTGGTGGATGGTAATAGACGGAGATTTTGACAGGTATCTCTTAAGACCGATGAACCTGTTTTTCCAGGTAATAAGCGAAAAGCTCCAGCCGGACGCACTCGGCGAACTGCTTGTGGGCACCATACTCATATGTGTTTCCGCGTCAAACGGCATACTGACAATCGATGCCGTACATATACTTTTATTCCTGGTTTCTGTGATCGCGGGAGCATTTATTTACACAAGCATCAAACTCTTCTTCTCGACAATAGCCTTCTGGGTAAAATCGAGCGGGCCTTTCCTGCAGGTTGCCTATAACATGGCCGAATTTGCGAAATACCCTACGGAGATCTACGGCAAAGCCATCCGTTTTCTTATAACATGGGTCATCCCTTTCGGTTTTGTGGCATATCTTCCTGCGGGGTACTTTATAGGACAGCATAGTGCTTTGTCCACGATAGGTGTCGAATGCGTCATCGCGGTCGTATTTTTCGTGATCGCATACAGATTTTTCATTTACGGTTCAAAGTGTTACGAAAGCGCCGGGAACTGATGCGAGAAACTTAACAGGCAATTTGCAGATTAACAAAAACAACTGAAGATCCGAGGAAACTATAATGAATTACGCAGAACTTAAAACTTATGATATAGCCAATGGTCCCGGAGTGCGCGTATCTCTTTTCGTGAGCGGCTGCACAAGGGGCTGCAAAGAATGTTTCAACAAAATAGCTTGGGATTTTAATTACGGAAAACCTTTCACGCAGGAGACTATAGACTATATACTTGAAAAACTGAAGCCGTCTTACATCACGGGACTTACCATACTCGGCGGCGAACCTTTCGAACCTTCCAATCAGAAAGGAATACTCCCGCTTCTCGAAGCCGTAAGAAAGACCTATCCCGAAAAATCAATATGGTGTTTTTCAGGATATGATTTTGAAGAAGACATAATGGGAAGAATGTGCAGGGAGCTTGAGGAAACTCCAAAGATACTTTCTCTCATCGACGTTTTGGTAGACGGAAGATTTGTTACCGAATTAAAGAGTCTTGACCTTAAGTTCAAAGGATCCTCAAACCAGAGGACCATTCTTATGAAACCAACTCTTGAACAGGGCAGGATCGTTCTCTGGGATAACGAGAGCATCGTCTAAAGCCGGTTCATCTCCCAGCCTGCACCAAAAACGCTGCGGTATTCCCGCCGCGGCAGGCTTTCTTTCCGGAGACCGCAGCTCATTAATAAAAAAGCATATCATTTAATTATATTATAGAAGGAAACAGAAAATGAAATACAATATCAATATCAAAAAAATAGATGCCGATGCCGTGATCCCGACCTACGGCTCAGAATACGCCGCAGGATGCGATCTCTATGCGTGTCTTAAGGAAGCTGTCACGATAGAACCTTCCTCAACGCTTCTCATCCATACCGGCATAGCGATGGAGATCCCGGAAGGCTTCGCGGGACTTATATACGCAAGGAGCGGACTTGCCTCGAAGAAAGGACTTGCTCCGGCCAATAAAGTTGGAGTTGTCGACGCAGATTACAGAGGTGAGATAATGGTCGCGCTGCACAATCACTCCGATAAAGCCGCAACTGTTGAACCAAAAGAGCGCATAGCCCAGCTCGTCATCACCCCGTTCGTTACAGCGCAGTTTGTCGAAACCAGGGAGCTTTCCGATACGGTAAGGGGCGAAGGCGGTTTCGGCTCAACCGGAAGATTGTAGATTTCATCTTTTAGTCCCCGAGCTTAAACACAATCTTTTCTATCTCATCGCTCTTAAGCTTCTTATTGGTAGTACGTATCATAATACTGAGGTTGGCCGTCGTGAAAATATCGTTAACCATCTTTTCGATACAATCCGAGGTGATACCCACATGCGCCATACGCCTCTCATGGACATCCTTGTAACCCTGTCCCAGGATATGGCTCTCATAAGCAAAAGTCCAGTTAAGCTTATCGGGAATGTCAAGCTCCATCTCCGCATTGTCTATATAAACGGGCTTGACATATTCAAGCTCATCCTTAATGCCTTTTTTAAGTTTTTTAAAGATCAGCACGACCTTTTCTATGGATTCGAGAAGTCTCTTTTCCTTGACTTCATAGGAAAGGCTCATGCAGCCGATATTATTATACTGTTCTATCATCGAATTGTAACTGTATATCAGACCGCTCTTATCAGAAAGGCTCTTAAATATCTTACAGCACTCGCCGTCAAAAAGGATATCATAAAGCAGGTCTATCTGAGCCACACTGTATTTTCTGGTGTCACAGTCAAACGAGAACCTGATCTCATTCTTCTGCGCGTTTACTATCCTTATATCCGCGTCCCTCTTGAAAAATTTCTTCGGGACCGGCGCGAGATTTATCCTCTGAGGCGCGTCATTGCCGATATCACAGACATCCGTAAGCTGTTTCAGATACTGAATATCTTCCTGCGAAAATGCTCCCGTAACATAGAAGAACATATTCTTCGCGTCCATTATCCTGTCTCTCGTCTTAGTAAAGCTCTTCTTATTAAATCCGTCAACCGCCCTCGCGGTTCCCGTTATCGGAAGTGCAAGTCCCGTCTTTTTCCAGACATACTGCTCGGCAAGAAAATCAATGGAATTATCATCATCGTCTTCCCTTATCTCTGATTTTATCCTGCGTTTTTCCGTTTCAAGCTCCTTATCGGTAAACTCCGCGGCAAGCATGACCTTTGAGATTATATCGGCACACGCCCTGAAATTCTTACTTGCGCCGGTGATCTTAAACTCAACCAGTTCCTTAAAAGTTGTACCGTTAAAATAAGCGCCGAGCCTGTCAAGCGTCTTGCTCATGCTCCCGTTCATATTATGGTTGATATTCTTAAATACCATATGTTCCCAGAAATGTGTGACGCCGTTATACTCCTTCTTTTCATATAAAATACCGGCTCTTATATATAAACATATACAAAAACTGTGAACATGCTCATTCTGATAATAATATATAGGCACTCCGTTATTACATTCAACACACTTTTCCATATCTTTCCTCTCACAATTTTTACAATTCCCGCAGTCAAAAGGTCTTTTGACCCCAATTGGTGCGGGTATATCATTTTATGCTACCCAAGTTGTAATAAATATCCGTAAGCCTTAACCTAAGATTACCACACTGTTGGCATAATATACAAGACCAAATTAAAAACTATCGTTTTCTTTGTACAATATTCCCCCTTTTTTCTTGATATAGTTTTAAATATATGTTAAAATTGATACCGAATATATGGCAGGTCATGCCGTATCTTAAACTGTTAACAGGAAGGAAAGTGAAGAAGAAATGATTAAACACATCTTATTGTGGAAGATCAGCGATGATGTTGAAAAAGAAGCTAATTTTGAGTCGATCAAGAACGATCTCCTCGGACTTGCTTCTGATCTTGAGGGATGCTTGTTTGCTGAAGTTGGATTTGAATTCGGCATTGGAGATTATGAAGCATGCTTTACAGGTTATTTTAAGAGCCAGCCTGCCTTCAAAAAATTCTTAAGCAGTCCTGTTTATAAGTCAGCCGTTAAATTCATAACGAAAGATTTGGACGGTGAGACAATTGCTATCAATTATGTTCCTGAAGACGGAGACACCGTAGACAAGCTTGCGGGCGCTCCGGCTGCAAAGAAAGTTAAACCGATGCCTTTGGGCGCAGCAGAAAGCGCTGAGGAAGCTCCTGCAGACTCAACAGACGATGAGACTTCATCTGCAGCACCGGCAAGAAGAACTTTCAATAATCCAACCCTTGTTCATGCAGATCCTTCTGATATTCCTGTCAGAAGACCTGTCAAGAATTACCCTGACAAGAAAGAAACCCAGAAATCAAAAGATCCTGGATTTGTAGTAGATTTTGATGAACCGATAGTTGCATTCGGTCAGAACAGTCAGCCTACCGCACCGGCTCCAAAACCGGCTTCCAAGCCTGCACAGTGGTCGCCGCAGAACCTTGGTCAATCAGCACCGGCTTCTGCTCCTGCACCAGCTCCTGCACCGGCTCCTGCTCCTGCTCCTGCACCAGCTCCTGATCCTGCACAGGATCAGTACACAAGACCTGTTGCAAAACCGATCAGACCTGTTGCCGGCGCAGATACTCCTGTTGTAAGAGCAAGCCAGACAATAGATGATGACCGTCTTATCAGACAGCCTTATGAAGAGCCCGTATATCAGGTAACAAAACCTGTTATCCCGGAAGAAGATAACAGCGATCTCGAGATAATCCAGGTAACAGACAAAGCTTCTTCAACAGCCAATATTAAAGTTGTTGAATTATATGACGAAGGTTTCCAGCCACAGCCTTCTCCTTCACCTATATATAATCCTAATACGGTTCAGCCGCAGGCGGGCGCTCCGGCGTCATATGCTCCTGCAAATTATGATGAAGACGATGAAGATGAAGACGATGAAGAAGACTTCAGAATGCTTGAAGCTAAGAAGAAGAGACTCAACAGCCTCAACGACCAGCCGTTAAAGAGGATCGACCCAAGAGGAAAGACTCTTAAAGAAGGACAGCGTGCAATGGAATTTGCATGGAAGTGTCCGAACTGCGGCAAGTATAACGGCGACTACGTAGGTCTTTGCGGATGCGGCGAGCATAAGCCTGAATCATATGTTCCTGTTCCATTAGAGGAGATCGATCAGAGCATGCTTTCCGATGCAGACTTTGTTCCTGAGAATGTATATCCATATAATGTCATTGTTCCATCCCTTAAGGACATCAGTGATTCGGTAATGCCTATCGTTTCATCTACCGTTAAGACTCTTAAGAGAGTTACCGGTTACGAGATCCCTGATGAATCCGGAGAAGATTACAAGACTTCCTTCTCTGATCTTGCTAACGATAAGAATGAGCCTGAATTAAAGCGTATCGATCCGAAAGGAACCCACCTTGAAGACGGTCAGCTTGCAATGGAAGGCGCATGGAAGTGCGAACGCTGCGGCAGGATCAACGGTAAGTTCGTAGGACTTTGCGGATGCCGTAAGAGAAGACCAAAATACTACACTCCTGTTCCTATTGAAGAACTTCAGCAGTATGAAGCACAGGGCAACCATGTATTCATGGGTAATCCTAATAAAAGAAAATCTTCTTCATCTTCAGGTAGCAGACAGTCTTCCGGTTCAAAAAAGACATCAGGCAATGTGAATGAAGGTCTTTTAGGAAAGAACAATCCTAATGAACCTCAGTTAAAGAGGATCGAGCCTAAGGGATATATACCTCCTGCAGGTGAAAGCGCTATGAAGAATTCTTGGAAGTGTCCAAAATGCGGTAAAATCAACGCAAGCTACATAGGTCAGTGCGGATGCGGTTCAAGAAAGAACGGCGAGGAAGACTAAGATAATGCACACGGTACCCCACGGGTAATATGTCAGCTTCGCTGACAGGGCAGCGGTGCTTTCGGGCAGGCTTAAAAGCCTGCCCGATTATCTTTTTTTGCGTCTTTTGTTTTTACGGTCAACCTTCTATATCCTTTCGGGTGACTCTTTTTGCATTTTTCTCTTTTACGGTCAACCTTTTGTATCCTTTCGGGTGACTCTTTTTGCATTTTTTTCTTTTACGGTCAACCTGACAGCCTGCCTGATCTTTTTTACTGTGTCCCATACGAAATATATTGGAATCCGCTTACTTTCTCCAGAATCCGCTGCTATTTTAAAAATCCGTTTACTATCTGCTCTTCAGCTTCCGCTTCGGAAAGACCCAGAGTCATGAGCTTTATAAGCTGTTCTCCCGCTATCTTTCCGATTGCGGCTTCATGTATGAGACTTGCGTCTGTGCAGGAAGCCGAAAGCTGTGGACTTGCAAGCACCCTTGCATTATCCATTATTATCGAATCGCACTCACTGTGTCCCCTGCAGATATTATTTCCGTTAAGAACACTGATGAAATGCTGCGTGCTCTGATCCTTTGCAACCGTCCTGCTCACAATATTGCAGCTGCAGTTTTCTCCGTTAAGATCTGCCGTAAAATCCGATACGGCGTTCTGAACGCCAGTGGTCATGACCTTTTCATTTATAACAAGGCTTGCATTGTCGGAAAGCACAGCCTTGGTCTTTCTTAGTGTATCATCTATGCCCTTTATCTGAGTGGCTTCCATTTCCATGGACGCACCCTCGGCGAGATAGACCTCGGTCGTAGGATTCATAAGCCTCTTTCCCCTGTCGTCTCCCTCTCCGTAATGCTTCTCTATATATCTTACTTTGGAATTCTTTCCAACATGAAAAGTGTGGATACCGTCATGCGCGCTGTCGCCGCCTCCGCAGTTATGGATGCCGCAGCCCGCAACTATGACAACATCACAGTTTTCCCCGATAAAGAAATCGTTATATACGCTTTCCTTAAGTCCCGTCTGTGAAAGGACCACAGGAATGTGAACGCTCTCATGAACAGTTCCGTCCTTAATGATGATATCGATACCCGGCTTGTCCTCTTTGGTAACGATATCTATATTGGCTGTCGTATTTCTGGCCGCGCTCTTTCCGTTCGCGCGGATATTGTATGCTCCCACAGGAAGCGCGTCAAGCTCCGCAACTTCCTTCAATAAACTCATCTGAATCGCATCCATCATTCTACTCTCCGATCTTATCCGTTAAAACTTTGCACGCACCCGCAGGCATATTCAGCAATGAAGGAAGTATCTCATCCTTTGCGCCGTACTTTTCCACACATCCATCTTTAAGATAAATGATCTTGTCGGCGATGTTCAGGATCCTCTCCTGATGGCTTATGATAAGAATGGTTCCTCTGGTCTTCTCATGCATTTTTTCAAATACTCTTATAAGATTCTGGAAGCTCCAAAGATCAATGCCGGCTTCCGGCTCGTCGAATACATTAAACGAGGTCTGACGCGCTAAGATGGTCGCAATCTCGATCCTCTTCATCTCTCCTCCCGAAAGACTTGAATCAAGCTCCCTGTTGATATAATCCCTTGCACAAAGTCCGACTTCCGAAAGAAGGTCGCAGCAGTCGGCAAATTTTCTGTTTCCGCCCGCGGCAATGTTCAAAAGATCCCTTACCTTAAGTCCCTTAAATCTTACAGGCTGCTGGAAAGCAAAGCTGATTCCCTTTTTGGCTCTTTCCGTGATTGAAAGCCCTGTAATATCTTCCCCGTTATAAATGATCTGTCCCTCTGACGGAGTATAAATACCGGCTATAACCTTCGCAAGCGTCGATTTGCCGCCTCCGTTCGGTCCCGTAACCGCGATAAACCCGTCATCTATCTCTAAATTGACATTTTTTAAAATATCTTTTCCGTCCTCTGCATTAAAACTTATATTTTTAAGTTCCAGCATATGACCTCTCCTTTCCGGTACCCGCAATCAGGAAGCTCCCGTTTTATCCGGTTGTTTCTTAACAGTACCGCAATCAATTATACTATTTCCCCGACCGATAAGCAACTATTGCTTTGCTAAATTCCAGTCTCGCCCTCGCGAGAATGAACACAGATCCTTATATGTAATCTGTCAGTTAAGGCTGACTCTGTTCCTGCGCACAGTTTTGGCTGACTCTGTTCCTGCGCACAGTTAAGGCTGACTCTTATCCTGTGCACAGACTTGCAAGCGGGCCCTGAACGCATCAGATATCTTTTCTCTTAAACAATCTGTATCCGATAAACATATAGACCCCCGTCATAACAAGCGATATACCTATCGTGAGCGCCGCTGTTTTCAGTGGAAGCCTGCCGAGATTCTCATCATACTTTGCCAGGCAGATAATATTATCACAGCCCGTAATCATTCCCTTGAACAGAGTAAGATCTGCTTCCTGTCTGATAATTACATAGTCCATAATAAAATAACCGATCCCCATCAAAACATATTGATTTCTTATCAATACCGAGATCAATACCAGAAAAGCCGCAACCCTCATATAAGGAAAGAAATACAGGCATATACGCAGCATAAAGTCGCCAAAGTCAATTGTCTGTCCCCAGTCATGCGTGATATTTCCTGCGATAACCGGAACAAAGCTTAGCAAAAGCGCCATCAGATCCGCAGCGATAACCGCAAATATCCCTCTTGCAAGATATATCTTAAGTCTTGAATATCCCGACATTATCTCGAAATTGGCGGTCTTATCCTTATAATCCTCGCAGCAAATGATACCGGCGGCCATTGCCAGTATGAAGAAATTAAAAACATAGGTCAGGGAAGCCCCTCCCATCATCAGTTCACTGGTATAAGTGATATTTTCATCAAAATTAACAATGGTCGTAAATATCATGACTGCTATGAACAAAAGATATATCTTTATCAGGAATTTTGAATGAAGCAGTCCGTAGACCACCGAGCTGATAATATTTTTCATAGTCGCCACCTACAATTCTTTTCTTCTGAAATCCAGATATCCAAACGCAGTATATACAAGGCTTACCACAAGAGATACCGCCACGGTCTTTATAACAACTTCACCGGAAACAGGCGAATCAATACCGCCAAGCAGGATCGATGAATTACCTATCGCAAGGATATAACCGGTATCCTTTTCAAAAAAATATTCAAGGACTCCGTCTATCATGGCGCAGACCAGCATGGAAACATATCCGATGCATATCCCCTTCCCCGCGCTTCTTAAAATCTCTGCAAATAAGATGAAGATCGTACACAATCTTAAGGAAGGAAAAAATGTCAGCGCTGTTCTTATAAGCACTCCTGAAAGCCCGATGCCCCCGCCTTGTCCGTTTATCAATGCAAACGCGACTACCGGCACACAGTTCATAAATGTGATAAGTACCGCGCCCCACAGTATCCCCGCGATGACTCTTCCCATAAATACCTTTATCCTTTTATGACCCGCCATTATCTCACAGCTTAATGTATTGTCTCCGGCATCTCCCATGGAAATCCTGCACGAAAAGATCATAAGACCGACAATGCTTATAAAATATACGTCCGACTGATTCCCCGAAGAATAATAATATCCCAAAGTGAACAGATCAAAATCCTTGATCGCTATCAAAAACGGAAGTACCAGCAGACCGAATAATACCATCCATGTTATCTTGTCCCGCACAGCGCTGTAATTCAGGGACTTAATGATATTGATCATGATATATCTCCCCCTTTGATCAGTTTCATATAGTATTCTTCAAGATCAACTTCATTTCTGGTAAGTTCCACCGGAATTATTCCGTTATCATACAGAGTTTTTGAAATATCCCTTATCCTGTCCAGTCCGTCATAGATCTTAATGCTCTTATCCTCATTTATTTCAAGTCTTTCTATGCCGCAGACATCCGTAAGCACCGCCGCCGCTTTCTCATTATTATCGGTATTGATATGATAATAGTCGCTGTTGATCCTCTTAAGTTCTTCCGCGGAAAGGCTTCCTTTGAGCTTACCCTCATTTATAAAAATATAATCTGTGCACAGAAGCGAAAGTTCTCTTAAGATGTGTGAGGATATCATGATCGTTATATCCTCTTCCCTGTTAAACCTTATGAAAAGCTCTCTTATCTCCATGATCCCCTCCGGATCAAGTCCGTTTATCGGCTCGTCCAGCACCATGAATTCAGGTTTTCCCAAAAGCGCGTTGGCTAGTCCGAGCCTCTGCTTCATTCCGAGAGAAAAATTCTTAACGGTTTTCTTTCCCGTATCGGCGAGCTTTACTATCTCCAGAACCTCATCTATCCTGTGCTTATCGGGAATTCCTTTCTGAAGTCTCTGCTTTTCAAGGTTTTCCCTTGCCGTCATGTTCATCTTAAGATAAGGCGACTCTATCATAAAGCTCATTCTCGTTCTTGCATGATTAAGTCCTCTTTCATCAGTCTCGCCGAACATCTCAAGTCCGCCTTTCGTCTGGAATACAAGCCCGCCCATTATTTTCATGATCGTCGTTTTTCCCGCGCCGTTAGGACCTATAAGCCCGACGATACTGCCCTTTTTAACATCAAAAGAAATATCGTCGAGGGCGTTCTGTTTCCCGTAACGCTTAGTCATATTCGTTATCTTTACAATATTTTCATTCATTTATGCAGCAAACCTTCTTTCCTAAAATGTAATGATCACAGGATCAAAAGTCCATTTTCACGGCAAACCTGCTTGCCGGCGTGGAAATGGCTTTATTACCCGCGGGGTCACTTTTCATACCTTATCCAATTCTAGGGTAAAAAAAAATCTTAAAGAAATTCTTAAATATTTTGAATTTCTTTAAGATTTTTTACTTTGATAACACGATCTCAAATACAAGTCTGTCTTCCATGACCTTGGCACTGATGCCTGCGCCCTGTTTTTCCAGAAGAAGCTTTGCTATATAAAGCCCAAGTCCCGCTCCCTCGCTCTTTCTTGCCTTATCCGCCCTGTAGGTTCTCTCGAAGATGCGGGCTGTATCAATGTCTTCATTTCCATGCAGGGCATTTTCAAATATAACGCGTATGAAACCGGCTTCATGCTCCTTCGCACTTTCAAGCATATCTGCCTTCCCATGATCCTTCGCAGTTAAAGCCTCTTTTTCTCTCTCAACTATTTTAACCGTGAAGCTGTCTTTCGCGTATTTCACAATATTATTAAGAAGATTGCCGAACACTCTTAAAAGCATTTCCCTGTCAGCCATTACATAGACCGGCTTATCGGGAAATACAATCTCCGGCTCAAGCTCCTTTCCCCTGATAAGAGCTTCATTTTCTATAATAAACTCCGAAATAAAGTCGATAATATCAATTTTCTTCAATTCAACCGGACGGCTGTCGCTTTCAATCACGGAAAGCTCAAAAAATTCATCAGTCATCTTCTTTAAAACATCCGCATTATTAATACTGATACCAAGATAATCCCTGGCTTTAACGGACATTTCTTCTTTTTCCATCAGTTGAAGATTTCCTTTAATAACAGTAAGCGGAGTTCTGATATCGTGGGCTATGTCGGACACGGACTGTTTCAGTTCATTCTTCGATCTTTCAGCCTGCTGTTTCAGTTTTTTCTGATGATCAAGATTTTTATTGAGCTGTTTTACAAGCTCTGTTAACTCCCTGTCAAAAAGAGTGACTCTTAACTGCCTGTTATAGTCATCCTCCAGAGTTCTTTTCAGTTCTTCTTTTATATTACGGATATTGGTTTTGTAAATGTGCATCCTTACAAGTAAAAATATACATAATATCGAAAGAATTATTATTCCAGCCATCATCCGCCACGCCTGCCTGTAAACTTTATTTCCGCCCAAACTGCCACTCCGCCTGTAATGCCATAACAGACAGCCTTGTCTTCCAACGAGTATTGAGGTACAAATAATACGGAATCTCTATAACTAAACGCTTCAAGTTTTATATAACCAGTCTGTAGCCTATTCCCCACACCGTCTCGATTATCTCCCTTCCGGCAGCATCTTTAAGCTTCTTTCTGAGATTGCTGATATGGACATTTATCGTATTATCCTCATAGATATAATCCTCTTCCCATACCGACTCATAGAGATTGGCTTTGGTAAATGTCTTTTTCGGATTCTCAAGAAATAATAACAGCAGCTTTCTCTCCTTCGCCGTAAGTTTTACAGGCGTTCCCTCGAAAGTCACCTCGTTCGTATCCGTATCAAAAACAAATCCAGCGACAGCCGGGAATCTTCCTTGAGCCCCCCGTGTTCCTATAATATAAGACCTGCCGCTTCTTCGAAGGACTGCTTCTATCCTCGCAAGCACTTCGTTAAGGTCAAACGGTTTTACAATATAGTCGTCCGCGCCGGCTCTCAGCGCCTCAAGCCTTGTCTCGATCTCATTTTTAGCGGAGATGACGATCACCGGAGTCTGCGAATTGATATTTTCTGTTTCCTTTCGCAGCGCGTCTATTATATCACCGCCTGATCTTCCGGGAAGCATCATATCGAGCAGTATTATGTCAAATCTTTTTTGTGCCAGCAAAGAAACTGCTTTGTATCCGTCTCCCGCTTCGGTTATCAGAAAACCTTCTCCGGTCAGGAAATTATTAAGTATTTCTCTTATCCGGGCATCATCCTCTATTATCAATACATCTTTCATCAATTCATCTTTCATCATACATCTTTCATCTTGTTATTGCCTTATATTTCCCTTTTCGATATTGTTTTTGATAATGCTGTCGATCACCTCGAAAAGTTTCTCTGAACCAAGTTTAGTCTTCCCCTGTCTTGCGTAAACCTGTTCTTTCAACACGCCATGTTCCCGCCAGTCCCTGCCGCCGTTGCAGTTATTGAGTATCAGCGGCTGAAGGTTGTCCATGGCATGCGCAAATTTTGACTCCGCCGTCGCATACTCTTCAAACTCATCGAATAATGCCGTAAGTTCTTCTTTCTGGTCCTTCGGCAGGAGCGAGAATATCCTCTCTTTTGCCGCATCCTCCCTTGCTTTCTGGGTCTTCAGATTCTCTTTGTCATAAGCATAGGTATCGCCTGCATCAATCTCCACGATATCATGTATGAGGCACATCAGGATAACCTTTCCGATATCCACTTCCTCATTGGAATACTCTCTTAAAAGATACGCCATTATCGCCATATGCCAGGCATGCTCGGCATCATCTTCCCTTCTTATATAACCCGAAAGATGAGTCTGCCGGAAAATATTTTTCTCCTTGTCTATCTCAAGCGAGAATTCAAGCTGCTGTCTAAGCCTGTCAGCAAGTCCATCCGGAAGGCTGCCGGTATCAGAAAGGGCGGCAGCAGTACTGCTCCTGTCATCACAGTCATTCTCCCTCTGAATCTCTGAATCCGGGTCTGGCTCGGTCTTTAGCTCCGGCTCTAACTCTGCTTCTGTGTTAGTCCAGACTAACATATTATCTTCAATCGACATTCTGAGTCTTCCTGTTCCCGTGAGCCATGTCAGATAAGACCTTACTGTGCTTCCGACAAGCGCATGCTGTTCAAAGTTCATCGCAAGGTCATAACGTTCAAAAAGCCTCTTTAAGATATTATCAAAAGAAACCGGCGCGGCGCAGATCTTTTCTATCTCGTCCGCGATCTCATTTACCTTATCAATATTAAGCTGCGCAAGTTCCTTTATATTCTCTACCGGTTCCGCGTGCGCCGGAATGAATATCCCGGCATCCATTTCACTGACCATCTTCAAGGTATCAATATAAGCCTGCGCATCCACCAGATAACTTATCTGATATTTTTCCAAAGTCTGTCTGCTTGAAAGACAGTCCGCAAGAAATACAACTCCGTCATCCGTAATAAAACCGGCCATATCCCATGAATGTCCCGGCAGTTTTATCATCTTAAGTCCTTGCGGCAGGCTCTCCTCCGTCAGTTCATGAACTTCACTCTCCTGCGCCATAAGGAATTTATGCCTAAGTTCCTTCGGAGGAAAAGCCCCATAAAGAAACGCTGGTTCAAGCACAGGATGCTTCGTAAAATTCTCCTCTATCCCCGGCGCATATATCTTACAGCCGGTCTGTTTCTGAAGATAAGCATTTCCTCCTATGTGATCCGCATGGGAATGGGTATTGTAAATCGCATTAAGCTTCCATCCGTTCGCGTCAAGTATCTTCTTGATCTTCTTTCCGGCGTCCTTATCATTTCCGCTGTCTATAAGACATACTTCATTTTCTCCGGTCCTGACAACTCCTATCTTCGCAGGACTCTGGATATAATAGCAGTTTTCTGTTACTTTTATAAGTTCATACATTTTATGATTACCTCTGTTTTATCGTCACCAGTTCCCATTCACAATGTTCCTCCGTTCGTATCGGAACCATCCAGTCATTTGCCCCGGCGCTTACATATAAAAACGTCTTTTTCTGTTCGAATTCCCCGAATGCCGGAAGTCCCAGAAGCGTGTATACCGTCTTAAGCGGCCAAAGCTGTCCTGCATGGGTATGTCCGGATATCTGCAGGGCGGAACTTTCAATTTCAAGCTGTTCTTTATCATAAGGCTGGTGATCCGCCACGATCAGAGCGCCTTCCCCTTCAAACGGATTCTTAAGATCCTCCCATTTTATCCTCGCGTCACTACTTATATCCTCCCTTCCGAGAAGAACAAGATCCTCCGCCGTCTTCACATATTCATCTTTTAAAATATGTATCCCGGCGCGCGTTATCTCTTCTTCAAGCTGTTCATCAGTATAGGTCCTTCCCGATACGAACCCGCTTGAAGGCTGTCTGTCATGATTTCCGTAAATAAAATATACCGGCGCCTCAAGTTCTGAAAGTATACTGTATGTTTCGACCATATCTTCATAGGACGTAAGCTCGTCCGTCACATCACCGCCGAGTATCACAAATTCCGGCTTCGCGGCATTGATATCCCTGCATAAATTTCTAAGCGTGTCCATGGTCTGCGCCGAACCCGCATGAAGATCCGCGGCAAATGCAAATGTATGCTCCCGCTTAAGCCCCTCCGCTTTCCACTCATGTCTCATTTCCCTTATATTTTCCGCGTTCCAGGTTCCATATATGTAGACCCCGCCGCAAAAAAGGATCCCCGCTGCCCCGCACAATAAAAGTCTGAATGATTCCACGCCTTTTCGCTTGATACATCTTACGATAAGGTCAACAACATCGGCTGCCGAATCACCGATCAGCGCAATATAGACCACAACAAATATGCTTCCATGCATATAAGCGATCTTACTGTCTATGGCAACAAAAAGAAGCGCCGTTACCGGTATCAGCAGCAGCTTTATAAAAAAAACAACTGTTCTTAACACCGGATGCGGTTTTCTTCTTAAAGGAAACTGCAGGGCAAAAATAACTGCCCATGCAGCGAATATCAATAATATAAAAGACATAAGATCACTTCCATTTATATTTTTTCTTTGACATAATCTCCATTATTGAAACGTCATAGCTCTTTTTATATATGCCACAATCGAACGCCTGCTTAACGAACTATTTCAAAATCCAATTTTAGTATAGTCAGCTGTACCGTTGCTGTCAATATAATACCTTTATGACTGTTTACATCTTATTTCTTATATTTTTGCGAAGTTTTTCTGGTAGGCTCCTCCCCTTTGCCCAGCTTCTTAGATGAGTTCCACGCTCCTACAGTAAATAGAATCTTTAGAGACCGTGGTGTAAACATAATCACCTGTTTCAGGTATCGATCCCATTCTGTATCTGATCTTTATAAGGTACAGATGTGGATATTCCCCTTTTACCTCGTAGTCATAAGCCCTTTTGAAATAATAAAGTCCTTGAATTCGCTTAAGATGGTCTCCTTCCTGTTTTCAATTCAATACTCGCTTGCGAGTCTTGGCGCCGGATTCGGGTCAGCTTTAACTGACAGATCACCTATCCGAATCCGTGTACATCCTTGCGGAGCGTTATCTCGGTCTAAGCCCCACCCCCGTCTTCCCAGCTGACCGGATTTACCACCCATAGAACTCATCTCAATTCTTTCTTCCGACGATCACAACATGATTACTCATATCTATAATTGATTTCTCCTCACATACAGTCAAATGGTAAAAAGGTCCCATATTTAAAACAACACCAAAAGACTCATCTTCAAACATGGACAAATCAGTTGCGAATATTTTCGAATATCCGAATTGACATTTTTCCTTTGCTGTAGTATCATTTTTTCATAAAGGAATGGGTTTTTTACTGAGTAAGGTCTTT
>CACZSY010000290.1 GCA_902783965.1 uncultured Lachnospiraceae bacterium | reverse complement strand
GGATCATGGTCTTATTTTTATCCATCCGCTTTCCTTCCCTGTCAATATCTCCATCATGATCGAATATGTGAAATAAGATCGGTTCTGCCTGTCACCGGGCAGTTTCCCGGTTTATTTCAACGCTCTTGAAACTTCTTCCAGAAGCTCATCGAACCCTTTACTGTTATCGATTATCTTATCACAGTTTTCAAGATACTGTCCATCCTGTGCCTGATTTGCGAAAACTCTTTCTATCCTTTCATCCGAATAATTCCGGTCTCTCTTAAGTCTTTCCCTTCTTACCTCTTCATCCGCTTTTACATACCATACTTCATCACAGAGCTTCCTGTATCCCGCTTCTATCAGGATAGCCGATTCTATGACAAGAAGTTTCGCGCCGCTCTTTCTGCCGTCTTCTATAAAACCGACTGCCTCATCCCATACCAGAGGGTGAATAAGCGAATTAACCTTATCAAGCATCTTCTGATCGTTAAACAAAAGACCTGCAAGCTTTGCCCTGTCTATATTACCGTCTTTATCAAGCACCTCATCCTTAAAAATCCCGACGATCCTGTCATAACCTTTCTTGCCTTTCTCATAAAGGGCTCTGGCGCTTTCATCGGTAAAGAATACTTCTGCATTAAAATGATCTCTTAATATCATCGCTGCCGCGGATTTCCCGCTGCCGACGCCGCCTGTAATGCCGATTATCTTCATCTGTCACTCACTCTCTCCTTAAGGGCGCGCATCAATGCGCTTCAAGCCAGTTATTTCCCGCATTGGCGCAGGCTAAAAGCCTTACATCAAGCTTTGCCGCATTCTCCATCTCCTGTGTGACCAGTTCCAGTACATGTTCTTTCTCGGGAATAAATGTCTCTATAAGAAGTTCGTCATGTATCTGCAGTATCAGCCTTGAACGAAGTCCCTCTTTCTTAAGCCTTGAGTTGACATTGATCATGGCTATCTTGATTATATCAGCCGCTGTTCCCTGTATCGGAGAATTCATCGCGATCCTCTCACCAAACTGGCGCTGCATGAAATTGGAAGAATTAAGTTCTCCCATCCTTCTTCTTCGTCCGAACATCGTATATGAATAGCCTGTTTTCCTTGCGCTGTCCACAAGTCCGTCAAGGAATCTTTTAATATCAGGATAAGTCTTAAAATATCTGGCGATATATTCCGAAGCTTCCTGTCTAGGGATATTAAGATCCTGTCCCAGACCGAAGGAACTGATGCCGTATATTATGCCGAAATTAACGGCTTTCGCCCTTCCTCTCAGTGTCTGATCCACTTCTTCCAGCGGAACGCCGAATACCTGTGACGCTGTGATCGCATGAATATCCTCACCCTGATTATAAGCATCTATGAGCTTTCTGTCTTTGGACATATGAGCAAGCACTCTTAATTCTATCTGTGAATAATCGGCATCCACAAATACAAAACCATCTTCAGGTATGAACGCTCTTCTGATCTCCCTTCCCATCTCTTCTCTTATAGGTATATTCTGAAGATTAGGTTCGGTACTGCTTATCCTGCCGGTAGCGGTTACCATCTGTTTAAAGGTTGATCTTATCCTGCCGTCATCATCTATATACTGCTTCAAACCTTCTGCATAAGTAGAATACAGCTTTGAAACCTGCCTGAATTCCAGTATCTTTCCAACTATCTCATATTTATCTTTAAGCTTTTCCAATACGTCCGCACTTGTAGAATAACCGGACTTTGACCTGCCCGGATAAGGCAGGGCAAGTTCCTCGAACAACACTGTTCCAAGCTGCTTCGGAGAATTGATATTGAACTCATGACCACAGATGTCGTATATCTGTGCCGTTAATTCTTCTATCGTCTCCTTTAGTCTACTCGCGTAGTCTGCCAGTTCCTTCGCATTTATCCTTATACCTCTGACTTCCATTTCACGCAGGGTATAGGCTAATGGAAGCTCAATATCCTTATAAAGATCATACATTCCTGAGGTCTTAAGATCCTCTTCTATCCTGTTCCTGCACATTAACGCGATCCCTGCTTCATACGCAAGGCTTTTAAGGACAGCGATCTGCTTTTCCTTATCAGGCGCTTTCTTTCCGGCGGCATCCAGCAGGGCTTTTCTTGACGGGAAACTCACATCCGAGTATTCACCCTCAACATATGAATAATCATATTCACTTACCAGCGGATCCAGGATATACGCAGCAAGAGCCATATCAAAAACCCTGTCCTTCTCTTCGGAAGAAATAACTTTAAGGCACTCTTTAACATCGAACAGTGAAACCAGACATCTGTCATCACTTATTAGTTCATTAACGATGTTCTTTACGCTGTCACCGAACACGTCGGCAGCAACCGCGATCTTTTCACCATCCGCGCAGAGCGCAAAATAATTATACGGAATATATTTTTCACTTTCCGCAGCAATGACAGCTATTCCTATACTTCCGTTTTCGAGTGCTTTGTTCTTGATCCCGGTCAGTTCTGCCTGCGTCTCTTCAAAGCTGTCAAATATAAGGATCTCAGGTTCTTTGGCACTGTCTTTCGATACGCTCGAGGCCTTGTCAAGAAAGCTTTTAAATCCAAGCTTCTTAAACCAGACTATTGTATCGTCGTTATATATATTACCTACTCTGCATTCTTCCTTAGAAAAATCGATATCACAGTCTGTTCTTATAGTCGCAAGCTGCTTGCAAAGAAGCACAGTATCCCTGTTCTCTTCAAGCGACCTGCCTGCCGAAGGCGGTTTAACGGCGGATGTGTTCTCAAGCGCCTCTTCAACTGTTCCGAAAACGCATAATATATCTTTGGCCTTCTTATCTCCGATGCCTTTAGCTCCAGGATAATTATCCGAAGCATCCCCTGCCAGCGCTTTATAGTCAATGATCTGAGAAGGAGTAAGTCCTTCCTCCTCAATAACATTCTTTTCATAATAATCCTTTACTATCTTCTTTCCCTTTTCAGTCTTATGCATCCTGATCCTGATCCTGTCGGAAGCCATCTGAAAAAGATCCCTGTCGCCGGAGATGATGATCACTTCCATTCCCTGCCGTGCACACTCAGATGCGGCAGTTCCGAGAATATCATCGGCCTCAATGCCCGCTTTCTCTATTATCTTGATATTCATTGCCTTAAGCACATCATGAATTATAGGCATCTGCTCTCTTAACGCAGGATCCATAGGTTTTCTTCCTGCCTTGTATTCAGCGAACATCTCATGCCTGAAAGTCGGACTGTGCACATCAAATGCGACCGCAGCATAATCCGGCTGTTCCTCTTCGATATTTTTAAATAAGATATTTAAAAAACCGTACAAGGCATTGGTATGAATCCCCTCGCTGTTAGTAAGGTCGGGAATCCCGTGAAATGCCCTGTTCATAATGCTGTTTCCGTCTATAAGAATTATCTTTTCACTCATCTTTATATCCTATCCGTTCCAGATTATCCTCTCCTGAAGATCAATCCCTGCTTATTATCGCCGGTCCCTGGTCTCCGGCATTATACCTGATCGAAGTTCCACGCTTCCTGAGATATCTCTCTATCTTATTTCTGTTTTCTTCAATATACTTATCAAGATTGTTATTAACATTAAAATAATTATTTATCTGATAACTGCTTTCCTTTTTCTGCGTATATACGATTCCTTTGGTATATCTCTCCCTTGCATATGAATAATCAAGAAACAGGGGAAATACCACGATCAACAGTTCAAGTATAAGTATCTTTGCTTTTCTGGCTATCGAAAGTCTGACTATCTTTCTTCTTGAAAAATCCAGAGATTCTTCAAACTGTCTGTGAAAATCATAGTCACTGACAGTATCGTCGTCCAGCTGTTTTATCCCGCGGAACATAATATAGTATATCTGAAGTTCATCCCGACAGTCATTACAGTTATCTATATGATTCAGAAAAGCCTCAAGCTGCGTTCCGGAAAGCTCGTTATTAATATATTTTAATATAAGACTCTGTGCTGTTAAACATGTCATAATAAAAAACTTCCAATTAATAATTTGCGCACTATTCTTATTCTATTTTATAATATAACGGTCAAAATGTAAAGCTTAATGGTAGAAATGTAAATAGGGTGTGTCATCCGGATATCCGTCAAGATTCCCTTTTCGGTCTTGATCAGATATCCAGACGGCACACCCGTCATGGATCATTCTTTATATGATTAAAACTAATGACTCCATCCCTCTCATTCTTATATGATGGAATCGAAAACTTCAATTCAAACATTTACTTACGTATATCCGTATATATTCAAAAAATCCGCCGAATTAAAGCTTCTCCGGCTCCGGATACTGAACTCCGAAGGTATCGACGCTCATCTTCTTGATGACCATATCAAAAAGTGGTCTGTCGTAATAGTCCGTCTTTACCTCTGCTATCTCATTAACAACATCCATGCCTTCTATTACTTTTCCAAATGCCGCATACTGACCATCCAGATGCGGTGCGGCTTTATGCATGATAAAGAACTGAGAACCTGCTGAATCCGGATTCATGGCTCTTGCCATGCTCAATACACCCTCCAGATGTTACAGATCGTTCTTAAAACCATTCGCTGCGAACTCGCCCTTAATGCAGTATCCCGGGCCTCCTGTCCCGGTACCTTCCGGACATCCGCCCTGGATCATAAAATCCTTTATGACACGATGAAATATAAGTCCGTCATAGAAGCCTTTATTGATAAGATAGATATAATTATTAACAGTATTAGGAGCCACTTCCGGATAAAGCTCTGCTTTAATAAAACTTCCGGATTCCAGCTCGATCGTTACTATCGGATTCTTTATATCTGACATAAAAAACTCCTTTTGCAGTATATTAATTTGTTGTTCGATCATCTAAATCACTTTATAATGCGGATAGTGGGACTTGAACCCACACGAGGTCGCCCCCGTCAGATTTTGAGTCTGAT
>CACZSY010000289.1 GCA_902783965.1 uncultured Lachnospiraceae bacterium | reverse complement strand
AGACACTTGTTGAGGCTGGATATGATCCTAAGAACGCATACTTTGAGTGCATCCATGAGATGAAGCTCATCGTTGATCTTATATATCAGTCAGGATTTGCAGGAATGAGATATTCTATCTCCAACACAGCTGAGTATGGAGATTATGTAACCGGTCCTAAGATCATCACAGAAGAGACCAAGAAGACAATGAAGAAGATCCTTGCTGACATCCAGGATGGATCATTTGCAAAGGAATTCCTTCTTGATATGTCACCTGCAGGCGGACAGGCTCATTTCAGAGCAATGCGTAAGCTTCATGCAGAGCATCCGTCAGAGATCGTAGGAGCAGAAGTTCGTAAGCTTTACAGCTGGAATAACGAAGAGGATAAGCTCATCAACAACTAAATAAATTGTTGCATAAGAAAGTTTAAAAACACATACAGATTCGAAGTGACGCTTGCGACAGCACCAGTCACGAGAACTGTATGTGTTTTTTGATAAATAATTAAATTATGAAATAATACCCGCTTTTATATTTTTTTTATTTACTTATTGTAATAAAGATAGTATAATTAATTCGCATGTGCACATGATCAAGAAACGTCATCGGTGTTCCTGCCGCGCAGCGATCTGAACCAAAGGTTTTGTTCCGTATAGCGCGTATGTGATTAAAGCACACTATTTTTTGAATGTCAAGGTTCGTTATAAGGAGGAAATTAAGCATGGTTAAAGCTATTGTTGGTGCCAACTGGGGCGATGAAGGAAAAGGAAAGATTACTGATATGCTCAGCAAGGAAGCTGATATTATCATAAGATTTCAGGGAGGCAGCAATGCCGGACACACCATTATCAATGATTATGGTAAGTTTGCTCTGCATCTTCTTCCGTCAGGTGTTTTTTACGGTCATACTACCAGCATTATCGGCAACGGAGTTGCGCTTAATATCCCATACCTTTTTAATGAGATAAAGTCAATAATGGACAGAGGGGTTCCGGCTCCTAAGATCATGGTAAGCGACAGGGCGCAGATCCTTATGCCTTATCATATCTTATTTGATCAGTATGAGGAAGAGAGACTCGGCGGAAAATCATTCGGTTCTACCAAGTCGGGAATTGCGCCTTTCTATTCAGATAAATATGCAAAGATCGGTTTCCAGGTTTCAGAACTTTTTGATGACGAACTTCTGAAGGAAAAGATTTCAAGAGTATGCCAGCAGAAGAATGTAATACTTAAGTATCTTTACAAGAAACCTGAACTTGATGAGAATGAATTATATGAGACTTTGGTAGAATACAGAAAGATGGTTGAACCGTATGTGGCAGATGTGGCTGCATTCCTTCATCAGGCTATCAAAGACGGTAAGAATATACTTCTTGAAGGTCAGCTTGGAGCGTTAAAGGATCCTGATTTCGGAATCTATCCTATGGTCACTTCATCTTCTACACTTGCAGCATACGGAGCTATCGGCGCTGGTATTCCTCCTTATGAGATCAAGGAAGTTGTGACTGTTGTTAAAGCATATTCGAGCGCTGTAGGCGCTGGAGAATTTGTCAGCGAGATCTTCGGCGAGGAGGCTGATGAACTCAGAAGACGCGGCGGAGACGGCGGCGAGTACGGAGCAACCACAGGCAGACCTAGAAGAATGGGCTGGTTCGACGCGGTTGCTACAAGATACGGCTGCAGGATGCAGGGAGCGACAACGGTAGCTCTCACGGTTCTTGATGTACTCGGATATCTCGATGAGATACCGGTATGCGTAGGTTATGAGCTTAACGGAGAAGTTATCAAAGACTTCCCTGTTACCGCGAAGCTTGCAAAGTGCAAGCCTGTATATACGGTACTCAAAGGCTGGAAGACCGATATCAGAGGCATCAAAGATTATGACCAGCTACCAAAAGAATGCAGGGATTACATCGAATTCATCGAGAAAGAGATCGGCGTAAAGATTGGTATGGTTTCCAACGGACCGGGAAGAAATGATATCATATTGCGTTAAGACTGCGGTACGGTCTTTTTTGACAGACAGTTTACAGATTGTTTCGATGACGCGGCAGGCACGTCACCGTTTAGCATCATGCCTGCGACGGGATATGGAAAATGTTGAATTTTGAAGAGGAACTGGCTAAGTTTCAGCCAAGTCCTGAGGTGGCGCAGGCTGAGGATATGATATATGCCGATGATATGAAAGATGTCGGAGATATCATGAAACAGATGTTAGAAGAATTATCAGCAGGAAAAAATAAATAAAAGTCCATAATCGGGAGGAAGCTTATGAAGTGTCCTTATTGCGGCACATTGTTGACGAAGAAGAAATACTGCGACGGCTGCCGGGAAGACGTTACGTTATATAAAAAAGCTGTATCCTATTCCAATGCATATTATAACCTTGGACTTGAACAGGCAAGAGTAAGAGATATAAGCAATGCAATTTCTAATCTTAAGAAAAGCATTGAACTTTATAAATATAATCAGAATGCCAGAAATCTTCTGGGGCTGTGTTATTTTGAGATAGGCGAGGTTGTACTCGCACTCAAGGAATGGGTAATAAGTAAAAATCTGGTTCCAGAGAACAATGAGCTTGCGGATTATTATGTGGATAAGATATCCAATAATCCGACAAAGCTTGATAATATCAATCAGGCGATCAAGAAGTACAATTCGGCTCTGTCTTCAGCAAAGATGGACAGTGAGGATCTTGCGATAATACAGCTTAAAAAGGTTGTGAACCTTAATCCGAGATTCATCAAGGCCATGCATCTTCTGGCTCTTTTATATATAAAGACGGGAGAAAGGGAGAGAGCCCACAGGATACTCGTAAGAGCCTTAAAGATAGATGTTACGAATACTACCAGTCTCAGATATCTGGCAGAGCTGGGATATAAGACAGATGTTGGAAGCCCGGGGCAGATATCATTTGAACCGGATAAGGATACAAGAGTCACACATCTTACGGGGTATTCCGAAGACCGCCCTAATATAATGGCATTTGTCAATCTTATACTTGGTGTTGTTATAGGTATAGCAGTGGTGGGATTTCTTGTTATTCCCGCGATAAAAAAGGAAGTGCGGGAAGAATACGGCAAGGAAGTGATCGCGAGCAACGATGCGGCGAGCGCGAAAGAAGCGGAAGCAGAGTCACTGAAGACAACTAATGAGACTTTGCAGAAGAAGATAGATAAGATGACCAAGGAGCTTGATGAAGCCCGCAACACGATCAATACTACCGAGACGACTGTAAAAACTGTAGATTATTATGATCCGCTGTTT
>CACZSY010000288.1 GCA_902783965.1 uncultured Lachnospiraceae bacterium | reverse complement strand
TGAGATAGATAAAAAGAAAAATAAACAGGCATTATCATTTGCATGGGGACTATTAAAGAAAGCTTTAAAGTCAATCCTGCCGAAAAAGCTTAAAGGAAAGATAACTTTCGGATTCAAAGGTCCTGACACGACCGGAAAAGTACTCGGGATCGCCGCGGTATTTCTTCCGATATATAAAGACAGGATAAAAGTAATCCCTGATTTTACAAAGAGCTGTATTTATGGCAATATTTATGCAAAAGGGAAAATTAGAATATTTACATTATTATTAATTTATATTAAACTAAGACGTAGCAGAGAATACGGACAGCTAATGAGGCTTAAAAAAAGAATTCTTTGAATAAAAGATCATGATAAAAAAACGGAGGTTTATTATGGCAGACAATAATTTTTCTGAAACAGTTGAATCCCTCTTTAAGGGCATGGACAGCTTTATCACAACCAAGACGGTTGTCGGCGACGCTGTTAAAGTCAATGATGAAGTAACTATACTTCCACTGGTGGATGTTTCTTTCGGTGTCGGCGCTGGAGCATTTGCCGATGATGATAAGAAGAAAAATACCGGTGCCGGCGGTCTCGGCGGAAAGATCACGCCGAACTGCGTTCTTGTTCTCAATAACGGAGAAGCGAAGATCGTAAGCTGCAATGAACAGGACAACAGCCCTGTCGCAAAGATCGTGGACAAGCTTCCGGATCTTTTCAATAAGATAAAGGGAAAGAAGAAAGACGACGAAGAAGAGGCGCAGCCGGAAGAAGAATAGGATCTTTGACAAATATCTTTTATATTTTGTAAAAAAAAGCTTGCATTAGATAAATTGTTCTGTTAGAATAATTTTTGTTGCAGGTTTAAGAAACTCAAGGGAGGTGCGCAGTATGGCAAAGTGTGCAATTTGTGAGAAAGCGGCTCATTTTGGTAATGCCGTAAGTCATTCACATAGAAGAAGCAATAAGATGTGGAAGTCTAATATTAAGTCAGTAAGAGTTAAGGTTAACGGAAATGCAAAGAAGATGTATGTATGTACATCATGCCTTAAGTCAGGCTTAGTAGAAAGAGCTTAATCTTAAGAACAGACCGGACTCAAGTTTGTCTGAAAACAAAATGATTCTTTTATCCCCTGCATATTGCATGCAGGGGAATTTTTTTAACTTGCAAACAGATTGTATCCGATCGATATCAATGTCAGGATAAGGCATATAAGTGCGAACGTGCTGTCTATGAAAAGACCGATAAAAAGGCCTGCCCCAACACACATCATTGAAAATCCCAATATTTTTTTGATCCTGAATGAACGAAAGTATTTATTTTTGCAGCTCATAGTATATTATATGCGCAATTATCTGTAAAAAATAAAAAAATAATCTTTTCTTTTTATCCAAAACAGGTTATACTTATTAAGATATACCAATAAAATATCCGTGTGTTGTGCGTCCGGACACTTTTCATATATATTTAGGGACGCAGAAAAGAGGTTAATATGAAAGGTATTATTAATAATGGTAACGGAAATGTAGTTATTGATAATGAAGTTATTGCGAAGTATGCCGGCTCGGCTGCAGTTGAATGCTTTGGCGTTGTCGGTATGGCTTCATACAATGTTAAGGATGGTATAGTTAAACTCCTTAAGAGAGACAATATCACCCATGGCGTCAAT
Source organism: uncultured Lachnospiraceae bacterium (assembly GCA_902783965.1). Classification (GTDB taxonomy): domain Bacteria; phylum Bacillota; class Clostridia; order Lachnospirales; family Lachnospiraceae; genus RUG11200. The sequence goes on along the minus strand of CACZSY010000288.1, from coordinate 5,929 downwards.
GTTATCTTTGAAGATGATAAACTTATGATCGCGCTTCATATCATAGTTGCTTACGGTGTAAGTATTTCTGCTGTTGCGGACAATCTTATGAGCAATGTAAAGTATAAGGTCGAGGAATTCACCGGCGTACAGGTAAGCAAGATAAGAATAATAGTTGAAGGCGTAAGAGTTACTGATTAGTCAATATACTTTTAAGGAGGATACGGAAAAGTGACTATTAATACCATTGATGCACCTGTGCTGAGAAAGATGTTTCTTGCCGGTGCAAAGAGCATTGAGGCTAAAAAAGAATATATTAATGAGCTGAATGTCTTTCCTGTACCTGACGGTGATACGGGAACCAACATGACACTCACTATAATGTCTGCTGCCAAAGAAGTCGGCAATCTTACCAATCCCAATATGAAGACTCTCGCGAAAGCGATCTCAAGCGGATCCTTACGCGGAGCGAGAGGTAACTCGGGCGTTATCCTTTCACAGCTTTTCAGAGGTTTTACAAAGGAGATCTCTGCTTATGAAGAGATAGATGTAGAGATCATTTCCGCCGCGTTCGACAGGGCTGTGGAGACAGCGTATAAGGCTGTTATGAAGCCGAAGGAAGGAACTATCCTCACAGTTGCCAAGGGAGGAGCCAAGAGAGCTGCCGAGCTTGCGTTAGAGACTGACGATATAGTATATTTCGGTGAAGAAGTCCTTAAATATATGAAGGAGGTTCTTGATAAGACTCCGGATATGCTTCCTGTGCTTAAGGAAGCAGGCGTTGTGGATTCGGGCGGACAGGGACTTTTAGAAGTCCTTACAGGCGCTTATAACGCGCTCACAGGCAAGGAGATAGATATCACTTCCGATGCCGGCGCTTCAGAAGCCGTGAGCAGATACGGATACAAGGCACAGATAAAGATACTTATAGAAAAAGATATGACAGAGGTAGACGGCACCAAGCTCAAGGCATATCTTGAAAGCATCGGTGATTTTGTAAAACTTGATATAGATAAGAACTTTATCAATATCAGCGTTAATACGGATCAGCCTGGTCAGGTGGTAACAAAGTCCTTTAAATACGGTACCATTATGAAAGCTGATATTGAGACTGTTAAAGAAGAAGCGGTCAATAAGGCGAATGCGCTTGAAAAAGCCGCTGATGAACCGCAGGAGCCGAGAAAACCTGTCGGATTCATATCTGTTTCGATCGGTGAAGGGATCAATGAGATATTCAAGGGTATCGGAGTTGACTATATAATTGAAGGCGGTCAGACCATGAACCCGAGCACAGAGGATATCCTCGATGCGATATCAAAGGTGAATGCGGATGATATTTACATTCTTCCTAACAACGGAAACATCATCCTTGCAGCCAATCAGGCGGCATCGCTGGTTGAAGACAAGAACATCCATGTAGTTCCTACCAAGACCGTTCCTCAGGGTATAACAGCTGTTATCTCATTCAGCCCGGATAAGAATGCGGAAGAGAATATGGAGCACATGGCTGAGGCGATCTCGACAGTTAAGACGGGTTCCGTAACCTATGCCGTAAGGGATACCAACATGGATGGCAAGGAGATAAAGGAAAATGATATCATGGGAATAGGAGATAAGACTATTCTTGCGGTAGGAACCGATATCAACGATGTTACACAGGAACTTATAGCAGCGCTTGTCGATGAGGACAGCGAACTTATATGTCTGTATTACGGTGAAGATGTCAGCGAAGAAGCAGCAAATGAGCTTGCAGATAAACTGGCCGAGGTTTATACGGATATGGATATAGAAGTGAATAAGGGCGGTCAGCCGATATATTATTACGTACTTTCAGTTGAATAGAATATAACCGATAAAAAGGTCAGGAGCCGTCACAGCTCCTGACCTTTCTTTATGCGCACGGGGTGCGGGGGAAAAATTTCCCATTCCTACCCGATGTATTTCAATAAATAGAATTCAGGTTTTCTTTCCTTAAAAATCGTATAGTACTTAAATCCTGCCTTATCAAGATAATCTCGCGCGATATCCATTCCGTATCCTATAAATTCGGCGCTGTGGGCGTCAGACCCCATTGTAATGATATCTCCCCCAAGCTCCCTGTATCTTTTGATAACTTCGAACGACGGGTTGGTTTCTTTTAATCCGCTGCGAAGGCCTGCCGTATTGATCTCGATGCCTTTATCAGCCGAAATAAGCTTTTTTAAGATTACATCTATGATGTCGGCATGCTCTTTATAGTCAAAGCTTCCTTCAGGCCCGTATCTGGCTATATAATCGAGATGACCGTAAACATCATAAGAGCTGATGTTGTCGATAGAAGCTTCGACCGCACTGAAATATTCTGTGTAGGCTTCCTGCGGTTTCCTGTCTTTCCAGAAGCTTTCGTAATACGGATCCATACCGTTGACTATATGGGTGGAACCGATGACAAGATCAAACGGTACTTTATGCGTAAGAGCATCGATCTCATCTTTAAGGTGAGGCATGAGACCTGCCTCGATCCCGCACCTTATATCGAGCTGACCTGAGTATTCTTCCTTTAACATCCTGATCACCTGATAGTATTCTTCGACATCAAAGCTGAAATCAAGGTCATAATCCTTAGGAAAATCAGGATCGTAATGATCTGTTATCGTAATGATCCCGATACCCTTTGAAACAGCTGTACGGGCAATATTCTTTAATTCTTCGCTGCTGTCCGCGGAATAGCGGGAGTGCAGATGACTGTCTGAAATTATCATGTTTCCTCCTTAATCTTCGATCCTTTTAAGATTCTTAATATCGGCTGCGGCAACCATGGAATAGTTGGTATAATATACAACGAATCCCGGTCTGGCTTTATTGGGTTTATGGATATTCTTTTTCAGCGTGTAATCGATATCCGCTTTAGAGTATTCTCCGGCTTTTGAATAATAAGCGGCAAGGCTTGCAGCGTCTTCAAAAGCGGTATCGGGTATCTCATCTTTGCTTTTTCCTTCTGTTTTCAGTATCACATGTGAACCCGGGATCCCTTTCGCGTGGAACCAGATATCACTGCCCGAGGCAAATTTAAAAGTAAGCTCATCATTTTGAAAATTGTTGCGTCCTACATAGATATGAAAACCGTCGCGTGAAATATAGTGCAGAGGATTTCCTGCAGTTTTTGCCGCGGTCTTTTTCGATTTATCGGTATGATGGGCTTTGATATAACCGAACATGACCAGTTCTTTTCTGATCATGTTAAGGTCTGCTTCGTTGATGGCAAGATCAAGGGAGGTGATAACGGATTCAAGATGTTCCATTTCTTCAGCGGTCTCTTTGATCTGTACCGTCAGCGCCTCTTTGGTCCTTTTAAGCTTATTGTATCTGGCGTAATAGGAGTTGGCGTTTTCTCCGGCCGTCTTTGTCCTGTCAAGAGGGATCTTAACAATTGTGTTGTCATAATAATTCAGCGCTTCATATTCTGATGTTTCTTTCGGTATCTCATAAGAATAGGCTGTAAGCAGTTCGCCGTAAAGACGCAGTTTATCCATCTTTTCCGTATCTTTGATCTGGTTTAACTGCAGTTCATATTTCCTGGATGCCCTCTCTAAGGCCGTCTGAGCCGTTTTGCGCAGCTGTGAGGACTTCTGCCTTATCAGTTCATGGTCAAGCCGCTTTGCGTAATAATCCTCGACCAGCCTGCTTATGCTTTCATATGGAATGTCGTTATGGCCTTTATAAGAGATAAGCGGCATAGCGCTGAATTCAACGGGCTTTCCGTTGGGATCGGTATAAAGGTGAGGCTCAAACCGGTCTTCTTTAAGGTCATCAGTATAATTTTTGAATACATTATAAAGATGAAGTCTGTAATCGTCCTTTAACTGTGAAGCCGGCACATCAGCATCTATGCCTGCCCTGAGGCATATATCGGCGGCTGCGGCAGGAGAGAAGCCCGTAAGATTACTGTATATCGCTTTAAATAAAGGAATATCCTTCGCGGTAAGCTTACTGATGAATTCATCCCGGCTGATAGAGAAAGGATCGGATTTTCCCTCCTGAGACGGAATGAAGTATTCGGCCATCGGAAGGACCGTTCTTACCGAACTTAGATGAGGAGGTACTCTTTTGATGCTGTCGATTATCCTGTTGCTGTCATCTGTAAAAATGATATTGCTGTGCTTGCCCATTATCTCTATCATAAGATGTTTGACAGCGGGGTCACCCATTTCGTTAAGGTGTTCGAGCCGTATGTCTATTATCCTTTCCAAAGAAGGCTGAGTGATCCCGGTAATCCTGGCACCCGATATGTGTTTCCTTAATACCATGCAGAAATTATATGCAGTCATCGGTGAAGGCTTGTTGGTATCGGTAAGATAGCAGACAGGCATTGAAGCGTTGGCACTTAAAAGCAGCCTGTACTGTGTCTTATTGTTTTTTATTGTCAAAAGCAGCTCTTCATTTTCAGTCTGAGCTATCTTGCTTAAGTGTCCGTTTAAAAGTTTTTCATTGAATTCATGTATTAAAGCTTTAATACATATTCCGTCAAATGCCATCTTTTTCCTCCCTGTCAAATGCCATCTTTTTCATCCCTGTCAAGCTTTTTCCTCCCTTGACTGTTTGAAGTAATTCTATTATAATATAATTTGGCTTAAGTGTCAAAACACTCAAATAAGTGAGGAAGCAATATGATAAAAAGCATGACCGGCTTTGGACGATATGAGACGCTGTCCGAAGAAAACAGATTTACAGTTGAGATGAAAGGCGTTAATCACAGATACCTTGAAGCTTCCATAAGGCTTCCGAGAAGATTTTCCATGTATGAGGCTGCTTTAAGGAATGAACTGAAAAAGTATGTGACAAGAGGAAAGATCGATATTTTTATCAATTATGAATCTCTTTCTGAAAACCGCGAGAAAGTCATATACAATCACGCAGTGGCGAAGGATTATTTCGAGAATCTTAAAAAGATCTCCGAGGAATTTGAGATTGAGCTCAATATCGACGCTTTCAGGCTTGCAAGATTTCCCGATGTCATGACCGTAGAAGAAGAGAACGGCGACGATGAGATTCTTTGGGAATTATTGAAAGATACTTTTGATAAGGCATGCATGAATTTTGTTGAAGCAAGATCTGCCGAAGGAGAGAACCTTAAGAAGGATATACTTGATAAGCTTGATAAACTTTCTGAAGGAGTTTCCGTGATAGAGAAAAGATATCCTCAGATAGTTGATGACTACAGGGAAAAGCTTTATTCCAAAGTTAAGGATATCCTTGGAAATACCAATATAGATCAGGGAATACTTGCTACGGAACTTACGATATTCGCAGATAAGATATGCGTGGATGAGGAGACGGTAAGGCTTAAGAGCCATATAAGCGAGATGGCCAAGGCGTTGTCTAAAGGTGATGATGTCGGAAGGAAACTTGATTTCATCGCGCAGGAGATGAACAGGGAAGCCAATACCATACTTTCAAAATCAAATGATATGGAAGTAACGAATCACGCGATAGATCTTAAGACCGAGATCGAAAAGATCAGGGAACAGATACAGAATATTGAATAACGAAAGGAAAAAAGAATGGCATCTAAAGGCATATTAACTGTTATCTCGGGTTTTTCGGGAGTTGGTAAAGGTACCGTTACCAAGGGACTTATTAAAAAATATCCTGAATACAGGCTTTCGATCTCAGCTACCACCAGATCTCCTAGAGAAGGCGAAACCGACGGAGTCGAATATTTCTTTTTGACAAAACCGGAATTTGAGAGTAGAATAAAGAATGGCGATTTTATTGAATGGGCGGAATATGTAGGCAACTATTACGGAACTCCGAAAAGCTATGTAGAAGAACAGCTGGAACAGGGGCATGACATAATCTTAGAGATCGAGGTACAGGGCGCGTTAAATGTTAAGAAAGCCTTTCCTGACGCGGTGCTGATCTTTATCGGACCTCCGGACTTCATGGAACTTAAGAACAGACTGTTGTCACG
>CACZSY010000287.1 GCA_902783965.1 uncultured Lachnospiraceae bacterium | reverse complement strand
ACACATCAAGGACATTTTGCCAACAATTTTTTATTCTTCATTTTTACTCTCATATCAATAATCTATCTTCACCAGCGTAAGCCCTTTCGCCGGCGCGGTCGGTCCGGCTTTCTCCCTGTCTTTTGAAGCAAGTATCTCCCTTATCTTTTCAGGCGCGAGCCTGCCCTTGCCGCAAAGCATCAGCGTTCCTGCTATTATTCTTACCATATTATACAGAAACCCGTTTCCTTTTATCCTTATCGTAATGAGATTATCTTCCCTTGATACTTCTATTGAATAAATTGTCCTGACCGTAGTCTTAGCGCTGGTATCTATGCTGCAGAAGGACTTAAAGTCATGTTCCCCGACAAGATATGCAGTGCCCTCCCTCATGGCTTCCACATCAAGCGGGATATACTCAAAATGCGAGTACAGCCTGAGAAGCGGATCGGGAACCGGCGAGTTGTATATCTTATATTCATATGTTTTCACGCAGTCACAGTGTCTCGGATGGAAATCAGGTTCAGTTTCTTTTGAATAAATGATCCTGATGTCCTCCGGAAGTCTTGTATTGAGCGCCGGCGCGAACTTTTCGCCGGGTATCCTTGAATCGGTATCAAATACCGCTGCATTGCCCTTCGCATGAACACCCGAATCGGTTCTGCTTGCCCCGATTATCCTTATATCTTCACCGGTCATCTGCGAAAGCTTTTCATTTATCACGCCTTCCACCGTCACCGCGTTGTTCTGTATCTGGAATCCGCAGTAGGCGGTGCCGTCATATGCAATTTCCATAAAGACTCTTTTCACGTTTCCCGTCTCCCTGTTTCTCTTTTTCCTTATTCCGCCCTCGTTATAATCTCTTAACCACTATCAGCAGCACTATCCCCGCCGCCGTCACCGCGTATGCGAAATAATCTCTTCTTTCATATTTTAACGGCTTGAATTTGCTTCTGCCCTCCTGCCCTCTGTAGCATCTTGCTTCCATTGCCATGGCAAGATCCGAGGCTCTGCGAAAGGCTCCTACGAACAGTGGAACCAGTACCGGCACCAGCGACTTTGTTCTCTCTATCAGATTGCCGCTCTCAAAATCCGCCCCCCTCGCCTGCTGGGCTTTCATTACTTTATCCGCTTCTTCCACGAGGATCGGTATGAAACGCAGCGCTATAGACATCATCATCGCTATCTCGTGAACCGGCAGACGCAGTATCTTAAGCGGCGCGAATATTCTCTCAAGCCCGTCGGTAAGCTGCGCCGGCGTTGTTGTAAATGTCTGCAGCGATGAACCGATTATGAGCAGGATCAGTCTTGCCGTAAGATACGCGGCATTGATAACTCCTTCAAGAGAAATGTGTATAAATGCCCATTCCACCAGCATATGTTCCCCGCTGACGAAAAGCATATTTATTATTATTGTAAATATCAGTAAAAATAATACCGGCCGCAGGCCTTTCATCACATATCCCAAAGGCACTCTTGACATTTTCAGCACACACATAAGACCTATGACCATAAGGGCATAACAATATATCCCCGAGAAAACAAAGAGGCATATAACATATGCTGCCGTCGCCGTTATCTTTACTCTGGGATCAAGCCTGTGTACGAATGAATCTACAGGATAATACTGTCCTATCGTTATGTCTCTAATCATTATAAATGCCTTTCAGGATCGCATCTGCCGCTTCCTTTGGTGTTATCGGATTTCCTTCTATATTAAAACCAAGTTCTCTTAATCTTTCTATTACTTCAAATGATACCGGAGCCGCAAGACCTAAGCTTTTTAAGTCTTTTCCCGATGTAAATATCTTTTCCGGAGTTGAATCCATAGCGATCTCTCCGTTCTTCATCACGATGAGCCGCTGTGTATATTCCGCGACATCTTCCATGCTGTGGGAGACAAGTATCATGGTTATGTTTCTCTCCCTGCGAAGCCGCATTATCAGCGAAAACATTTCCTTTCTTCCGAGCGGATCCAAGCCCGCGCAGGGTTCGTCAAGCACAAGCACTTCCGGACGCATTGCTATGACTCCCGCAAGCGCCACTCTTCTTTTCTGACCTCCCGACAGATCAAACGGAGATTCCTCATAATATTTTTCATCTATGCCGACAAGTCTTAAGGCTTCCATGGCCGCCTCTTTCAGTTCCTCATCTTTTAACCCCTGATTTGCAGGTCCGAAACACACGTCTTTAAAGACCGTAGTCTCAAACAGCTGATGTTCGGGATACTGGAACACCAGTCCCACCCTGCCGCGCAGCCGCCTCATATTGAAATCTTTCTGATAGATATCCTCTCCGTCAAAAAGGACTTTCCCGCTGTCTGCCTTAAGCAACCCGTTAAAATGCTGTACAAGCGTTGATTTTCCGCTTCCTGTGCGGCCTATCACGCCTATCGCTTCACCGGCTTCTATCTTAAGACAGATATTCTTTAAAACATGCTTTTCATAAGCGGTATTTTTTGCATATATATAATTGACATTTTCTAGTTCCAAAAGCGCCATTCGGGACTCCTTTTCTATCTCTGCTTTCTTCCCGCGGTCTTCTTTACCGCCTCCGTCAGTTCTTCCACCGTCAGCACCGGGGACGGGAATTCCGGATGCTTTGCGGATATTTTATATCCTATCTCGGTTACCTGCGGAACTGTTAGTCTCAGTTCTTTTAACTCCTTTGGTTTTGAGAATATCTCCCGCGGAGTTCCCTGCATGGCTATCCTGCCCTTTTCCATGACAAATACTTTATCAGCCCCGACTATTTCTTCCATATAGTGGGTGATCAGGATTATGGTTATTCCGTTTTCTTTATTAAGCTTTCGGGCTGTCTCTATTACTTCGCGCCTGCCCTCGGGATCGAGCATGGCAGTCGGTTCGTCGAATACGATACACGCAGGCTCCATCGCCATGATGCCCGCTATCGCGACTCTCTGTTTCTGTCCTCCGGAGAGCTTATTCGGAGATGAGCGGACAAATTCTTTCATACCCACCATTTCAAGGCTTTTATCCACTCTTCTTCTTATCTCGTCCGAAGGCAGTCCAAGGTTCTCAAGTCCAAAGGCAACGTCTTCCTCCACGATATTCCCTATGATCTGGTTATCGGGATTCTGAAATACCATTCCGGTACTCTTCCTGATATCCCACGTATACTCAGGTTTTGCCGTATCCATGCCGCCTACAAATACGCTGCCCTCGCCAGGAAGCAAAAGCGCGTTCAGGTGTTTGGCAAAGGTTGACTTGCCGCTTCCGTTGTGACCGAGAACTGCGATGAAATCGCCCTTCTTTATATCTATGCTGATATCGTCAAGCGCGCGGTTCACATGGGTTATATTATCGTTTTCATCTGTCTTGACATAATCGTATGAAAGCCTGTACGTATTGATCATGTATTTTTTACTCCTTGTGCACCCGTGTTGATCTGGGATATTTCCATTTGCTTCTGTCTGCATATTCAAAGAGCTGCAGTGTAAACACTGCAGCCCTGCATCTTATCTTTATTCAAGAACGCTCTTGCGTCCTGCTGCGCCGCGCCGGAGACACTCTGTGCCTCTTTTGCCGAACGAAGAACTATACGAGTTCTATAAGTACTTCCATAGCTCCGTCGCCCTTACGCTGTCCGATCTTAACGATCCTTGTGTATCCGCCGTTACGGCTGGCATACTTAGGCGCGATCTCATCGAAGAGCTTCTGTACAAGGTCGATTTCCTTTGTGCCCTTCTTTCTTCCTGCTGCTTCTGCAGGTACTTCCTTTACAGAATAGAGAACCTTGAGCATCTTTCTTCTTGCATGAAGTCTTGAAGGCTTGTCCTTCTTGATCTCCTTATCTACGAAAGATACTGACGGAACTTTCTTTCCGTCCTTCTCTACCTTAACTCTGTTTCCGTCCTTATCCTTCTCAAATACCTTGGCTTTAACGGTTACAGTCTCATAATTATCTTTTTCCTTAACAGCTAAAGCGATAAGACCTTCAGCTATTCCACGGATCTCTTTAGCTCTTGCTTCTGTGGTAACGATCTTACCGTTGTTGATAAGTGCTGTTACCTGGCTGCGAAGCAGTGCTTTTCTCTGACTTGAAGTTCTTCCAAGTTTTCTATATCCTGCCATTTCCCGGACCTCCTTAAAGTTTCTGGATTATTCATCGCTTGCTCTGAAAGACAAGCCTAATTCTTTGAGCTTGGCGTGTACTTCTTCTAATGACTTGCGTCCGAGGTTTCTAACCTTCATCATGTCATCTGAAGTCTTATTGCAAAGCTCTTCCACGGTATTGATTCCCGCTCTCTTAAGACAGTTGTATGAACGAACAGACAATTCAAGCTCATCTATGTTCATATTGAGCACCTTGCCGATCTCGTCATCAGGCTTATCCGCCATGACTTCAACAACCTTTGCGCTCTCCGAAAGATCTATAAATGAATTAAGATGCTCGCTTAACACCTTTGCCGCAAGGCTCACTGCCTCGTCCTGAGCAAGTGTTCCGTCGGTAAATACTTCAAGTGTAAGCTTATCATAATCCGTCACCTGACCTACACGGGTATTCTGAACTGTCAGATTAACCCTCTCGATAGGCGTGTAAATAGAATCTATAGCTATTACGTCTATAGGTGCTTCCGGATTCTTGTTCTTATCTGAACTTACATATCCTCTGCCCTTGGTTATTGTTAATTCCATATTGAGCTTGCAGTCAGCGCCACCGCTTAAGGTCGCGATAACAAGATCTTTGTTAAGTATCTCTATATCCGAATCCACTACAATGTCGGCAGCTGTTACGACACGCTCACCTTCGGCATCAATATAAGCCGTCTTAGGCTCATTGCTGTCGCTTGTATTCTTAATTGCAAGATTCTTGATGTTCATTATGATCTCGGTTACATCTTCCTTAACACCCGGAATAGAACTGAACTCATGAACTACACCAGCGATCTTTACCTGGCTTACTGCTACTCCCGGAAGGGATGATAACATGATTCTTCTCAAAGAGTTACCAAGTGTTGTACCATATCCTCTTTCCAATGGTTCAACAACAAACCGTCCATATTTTTTGTCTTCAGATATCTCGGCGATATCTATTTTTGGTTTTTCGAAATCAAACACTACAGGACCCTCCTTTTGAATATCTGCCTAATTATTATTTAGAATACAACTCGACTATAAGCACTTCGTTAACAGGAACATCGATCATCTCTCTTGTCGGAAGTTCCTTAACTGTTCCGCTCATCTTCTCGCGGTCTGCCTCAAGCCATTCAGGTACGAGTCTTCCCTCTGTTACCTCAAGGATATCTTTATATCTCTGGTCGTTCCTGCTCTTTTCTCTGATCTCGATCACATCGCCGGCCTTAACTGTGTATGAAGGAATGTTAACGCACTTTCCGTTAACAAGTACATGCTTATGATCAACGATCTGTCTTGCTTCTCTTCTTGTTCTTGCGAAACCAAGTCTGAAGATGATGTTGTCAAGACGGAGCTCAAGGAGGATCATAAGGTTCTCACCTGTTGTTCCGTTCTTCATCTTCTTAGCTCTTTCAAAGTTATTTCTGAAAGGCTTCTCTAATACACCGTATATGAATTTGGCTTTCTGTTTTTCTCTTAACTGTAAGCCGTACTCGCTGGTCTTCTTGCCTGCTCTTGCGCTTGTTCTGTTAGACTTCTTATCTATTCCTAAATACATAGGCTCAAGTCCAAGCGCTCTACATCTCTTTAATACAGGACCCATATCTCTTGCCATCTAATTGCACCTCCTAAAATAAATCAGACTCTTCTGCGCTTCGGTGGTCTGCATCCGTTATGCGGTACAGGGGTTACATCTGTGATGCTGGTTACTTCGATACCGCATGCCTGAATAGCACGGATAGCGGCTTCTCTTCCTGAACCCGGTCCCTTGACCATAACCTCTACGCTCTTTAATCCATGAATGAGTGCAGCCTTTGAAGCTGTCTCTGCTGCCATCTGTGCAGCATATGGGGTTGACTTTCTTGAACCTCTGAATCCAAGTCCGCCGGCACTTGCCCATGAAAGGGCATTACCCTGTGAATCTGTAAGGGTAACTATTGTATTGTTAAAAGATGACTGAATATGTGCCTGTCCGCGTTCAACGTTCTTTTTAACGCGCTTCTTAGTCACTTTCTTAGATGCTGTTGTTGCTTTCTTAGCCATTTAAAAAAACCCTCCTGTTGGTTTTATCTGTTACTTCTTCTTGTTAGCAACGGTTCTCTTCGGACCTTTTCTTGTTCTTGCATTGTTCTTAGTATTCTGTCCACGAACAGGAAGACCCTTTCTGTGACGGATACCTCTGTAGCATCCGATCTCCTGAAGTCTCTTGATGTTAAGTGCGATCTCTCTTCTGAGATCACCTTCTACCATAACTTCTGAATCAATGATATCACGGATCCTTGCAACTTCATCGTCGGTTAAATCCTTAACACGAGTATCAGGATTAACATTAGCTTTAGCTAAAATACGATTAGAACTAACTCTGCCTATACCATAAATATAAGTAAGACCAATCTCTACGCGTTTCTCTCTTGGTAAATCTACACCACTGATACGAGCCATGTGCGTATTACACCTCCATTTAATCTAATGATAAGTAATTATCTGAAAATTGGCGAAGTACCGGTAATGACTCCAATACTTCTACAGCAGCCGGCATAGCTGCTTAGCGTCAACCAAAACCTGCGATAACATGCGCTCTGCCTAAACGCACGGTGAAATGTATACCGCCTGCGATGGTTCCTATTATAAACGAAGTGAGGATATTCCTTCACTTCCAGCCGCTTCAATAACACAAAAATGCAGGGATAAGATCAGCCTTGTCTCTGCTTGTGCTTAGGGTTCTCACAGATTATCCTGATAGCGCCCTTTCTCTTGATTACTTTGCACTTTTCACAAATAGGTTTAACTGATGATCTAACCTTCATTCTCTTCACTCCTTTCGCAAAAGTCCAACTGCTATTATATCATCTTTATTTGCAATAAGCAAGTACTTTTTTAAATTCCGGTGCCGCGAATAGTGACTATTTATCTCTCCAGATGATCCTTCCCTTTGTAAGGTCATAAGGTGAAAGCTCCAGCGTTACCTTATCCCCCGGAAGTATCCTGATATAATTCATTCTCAGTTTGCCGCTGATATGCGCCAATACCCTGTGACCATTTTCAAGTTCTACCTGAAACTTGGCGTTTGGAAGCTTCTCAACTACTGTTCCTTCGATCTCAACTACATCTTCCTTTGACATTTTTCCTCCTGTCCGCCTGCCGGCGATAATTATCTCTTAATTTTTCAACTCTTACTATTGACCACAACGTGCAAAGACCTTCAGGCTTCTTTTTATCATCTCATCATTCAGCCTGCCCTCTGCTTTAGCTCTGACGAGTTCTTCATCCACGAAACCCGCCGCCTGTATGTGGCGCGGATTTTTCTTCTTGGGACTTGCCAGAGTCTTAAGTTTCCCATCTGCTAAAATAACATATTTTCCGTCAAAGTCAAGACATATATAAAGATTTCCTTTATCATGTCCCGCTTTTGATATGACGATCTGTCCGAATTCAGTTTCTCTCATTATATTAATATCCATATATTCTGATCAATCAACTGCAATGCTGCTGTAAATCTTTTTCCGGAACGCCGCCGGCATCAGCTCTTCAGCGACAGGATCACAGGCTTTCCTTCCGTTATAAGTATCGTATTCTCATAATGTGACGTAAGGCTTCCATCGACCGTTACCGCGGTCCAGTTGTCGGCAAGCCTTGCCACTCTGTAATCTCCCGCCGAAAGCATCGGCTCGATCGCAAGCGTCATTCCCGGCGTAAGCCTCGGTCCTCTTGCTATCCTTGCAAAGTTCGGTATCTCAGGCGCTTCATGAACCGTTGAACCGATACCGTGGCCTATATAATCTCTTATTATCGAAAAACCGTTCTCTACAGCTTTGGCCTCGATCGCCTTTGATATCTCATTAAGATGTCTGCCTGCCTCTGCATATCTGATCCCCTCAAAGAAGCACTCTTCCGTGACCTTCATAAGTCTCTTGGCCTCGTCGCTGACTTCACCTACCGGCCATGTCCTCGCCGCGTCCGAATGATAGCCCTTATAACACACTCCGGCGTCAAGACTTACTATGTCGCCTTCTTTGATATAGTAATAATCTCTCGGGATCCCATGTACGACTGCTTCATTCACCGAAACGCAAATCGAAGCAGGATATCCGTTATAATTCAGAAATGACGGAGTACACCCGTCAAAGCTTCTTATTATTTCTTCTCCTTTTTTGTCTATGTCAAGGGTGGAGAGCCCCGGTCTTATAAACTTGCCCAGTTCTTCATGAACTATGGCCAGAACCTCTCCGGCTCTGGTCATAAGTTCAATCTCCCTCTGGGATTTAATGGTTATCGCCATCTTATTCTCCAAGTATGTCCGTGATATTCTTGAATACGATCTCCATATCAACGGTTCCGTCTACTTCTTTAAGGATTCCCTTATTGGTATAGTAATCAATAAGAGGCTGTGTCTGATCATGATATACGTCAAGTCTCTTCTTTACTGTCTCCGGCTTGTCGTCGTCACGAAGGATGAGCTCCTTGCCGCACTTGTCACATATTCCCTCTGTCTTCGGCGGAATATGTACGAGATGATAGGTTGCGCCGCATGCCACGCATGCTCTTCTTCCAGACATTCTGTTGATGATGTTCTCATCAGGAACTTCAACATTGATAGCATAATCAACTTTCTCTCCGAGAGCCTCCAACGCCTTGTCAAGCGCTTCAGCCTGAGGAATGGTCCTTGGGAAACCGTCAAGTACATAACCGTTAGCTGCATCCGGCTGTCCTACTCTGTCTACCACAAGGTCTACTACAAGTTCGTCCGGCACTAAAAGTCCCTGATCCATGTACTCCTTGGCTTTCTTTCCAAGCTCTGTTCCGTTCTTGATGTTGGCTCTGAAGATATCTCCTGTTGAGATATGAGGGATTGAATACTTCTCCGCGATCTTCTTGGCCTGTGTTCCTTTTCCTGCGCCCGGCGCTCCAAGCATGATGATCTTCATAATTTTTCACTGTCCTTTCATATTGGTTTTAGATGGTTCACTAAATCTAATTATGCCCCACATACGGGTATATTTTCAAGTATAGTTTATAAAACTGTTAAAAATCGCACCCTGCGCCGCCCGGCGGTCAGCTTCAGCTGACATAGTACCTTATGCCTGGCGTGTGCATACAAGCGGCAAAAGCTGTAGAATTTTTCTACAGCTCCTGCTTATTTTTAATTGTTTAAGAAACCTTTGTAATGTCTTTCAAGCATTCTTGATTCGATCTGCTTGATCGTCTCTATTACGACGCCGACAACGATTATGATCGAGGTTCCTCCGAAGCTTACATTCGCGTTGAATGCGCCTTCGAAGAAGATCGGCACTGCCGCTACTATTGAAAGTCCAACCGCACCGATGAATATGATGCTGTTAAGAACTCCCGTAAGGTAGTCTGTGGTCGGCTTGCCCGGACGTATACCCGGTACAAATCCGCCTGACTTCTTCATGTTGTTCGATACCTCAATAGGATTGAAGGTTATCGAAGTATAGAAATATGCGAAGAAGATCAGCAATGCTATATAGATAACAAAACCTAATGTGTATTTAAACTCGCTGAAACTCTTGAAGTTAAACCACGCGTTCTGAGAGAACAGCTTGAGCATCATCTGCCATACGCTTGCATGAACCTTTTCACCGTCGCTGTTAACTATCATTCCCGATGCAGCCTGAACTCCGAACACTCTCGAAATGATCACCGGAAGTGTTAAAAGAGAGCTTGCAAAGATTACCGGGATAACTCCGGCGGTATTAACCTTTAAAGGAATATAGGTTGAATTTCCGCCAACCAGTTTCCTTCCCTGAACTTTCTTTGAGTACTGTACAGGGATCCTTCTTTCAGCATCGTTGAGTACAACTACGAATGCAACAACGAATATTATTATCGCAATGATCGTTACTGCCGCAACAAGCATATTTACCGTATTGTCAGCTCCCGAAATGAACTGCTTATATAAGTTGCCCATATCGTTAGGCATTCTGCTTACGATGTTGATAAGAAGTATGATGGAGATACCGTTTCCGACTCCCTTTTCGGTAATGTTCTCACCCAGCCACATAAGGAAGGCAGAACCTGCCGTCATGCTGATAACCATGAACAGAACTGTTCCGTATCCGCCTGTAAGATAACCGCTGTTCTTGAATCCGATCGCCATACCTGCGCTTATACCGATCGAAAGGACAACTGTGAGATATCTTGTTATCTCAGCTATCTTCTTTCTTCCTTCTTCACCGTCATTGTTAAGCTCTTCAAGCTTTGGAATAGCTATGGTGAGAAGCTGCATGATGATGGATGCGTTAATATACGGGGTAATGTTTAAGGCAAATATTGACAGGTTCTCAAGGGAACCGCCGGTGAATGCATCAGCGATCTCCTTGCCTGCAAAGTTTTCAAACCATTCCTTGATAAGAGTGGTATCTATACCCGGTATAGGGATAAGACAGCCAAATCTTACTATAACAAGCGCGAAAAATGTATAAATAAGTCTTTTACGGATGTCTTCTATCTTGAAGGCGTTACGTATTTTTTCTAACATATTATACCTCCTCGGCGCTGCCACCTGCTGCTTCAATCTTTTCTTTTGCTGCCGCGCTGAATGCGTTAGCCTTGACTGTAAGCTTCCTGGTTATCTCTCCATTTCCAAGGATCTTTACTCCGTCTAATTCTTTAACGAGAAGTCCCTTCTTACGATCCGGAGCATTCTTACGTGCTTCGCTCTTAAGATTGATCAGAGACTCTACTGTTACAACTGCTCCGTCTTCAAATACATTGAGAGCCGAAACATCGATTATAGCTATATTCTTAGAATTTCTGTTGGTGAAGCCTCTCTTAGGAATTCTTCTGTATAAAGGCATCTGTCCACCTTCGAAGCCGATTCTCGGAGCTCCTGAACGAGCCTTCTGGCCTTTATGACCCTTGCCGGCTGTCTTTCCGTTTCCTGAACCGTGTCCACGGCCTCTTCTGAAATTATCATTGTGTCTTGATCCTTCACTGGCTTTTAACTCTGATAAATTCATCTTAGCACCTCCTTACGCTATATGGTAATTATATTTCTTCAACCTTTACTAAATGCTGAACCTGATGAACCATGCCTCTTACTGCTGCGTTGTCAGGCATCTCAACTGTCTGATGAAGCTTTCTTAAGCCTAATGCTTCTACAGTCTTTCTGTTCTTTGGAACTGCACCGATCGTAGATTTTACTAAAGTGATCTTTAACTTTTCTGCCATTTCTGATTTCCTCCTAACCTAAAAGCTCTTCAACGGCTATGCCGCGAAGCTTTGCAACTTCCTCAGGAGTCTTTAACTGTGAAAGGCCGTTGATCGTTGCAAGCACAACGTTCTGCTTATTTCTTGAACCCATAGACTTTGTACGGATGTTCTTGATTCCCGCAAGCTCAACTACGGCACGCACAGGACCGCCTGCGATAACTCCGGTACCTTCAGGAGCTCTCTTCATAAGAACATGTGAGCTACCGAATTCTCCTACATAGTCATGAGGGATACTTCCGTTCTCATCGATAGGAAGTGTGATGAGCTTCTTCATTGCGTCTTCCTTACCCTTGCGGATAGCTTCAGGAATTTCAGCAGCTTTTCCCAAACCTACGCCAACGTGTCCGTTCTTGTCACCAACAACTACCAGGCAGGTAAATCTGAAGTTACGACCACCCTTTACAACCTTGGTAACACGCTTGATTGCTACTACTTTATCTTCTAATTCTAACTGACTGGCATCAACGATTGTACGTTTCATCTGTTTTCCTCCCTGACTAAAATTCCAGACCAGCTTCTCTCGCTGCATCCGCTAATGCTTTAACCTTGCCCTGATATATGAAACCGCCTCTGTCAAAGACTACAGTCTTGATACCCTTGTCAAGTGCCTTCTTAGCGATGATCTCGCCAAGCTTTGCTGCTGCTGCAACGTCATTGGTCTTCTCAAGTGAAGCCTTGATGTCCTTCTCAAGAGTTGAAGCTGCAACAAGGGTATTGCCTACTGTATCGTCTATGATCTGAGCGTACATATGATTATTGCTTCTGAAAACCGCAAGCCTTGGTCTGTCTGCGGTTCCTGCAAAACGATTACGAAGTTTTCTGTGCTTATTTACACGAATTTTTGACTTTGATTCTTTGCTAACCATAGTATTTCACTCCTTTACTGTTATTTCTTACCGGTCTTGCCGACTTTACGTCTGATTACCTCATCAGCGTACTTGATTCCCTTGCCCTTATATGGCTCAGGAGCTCTCTTCTCTCTGATGTTTGCTGCATACTGACCAACCTTTTCCTTATCGATACCCTTTACGGTAATCTTTAAGCCTGATCCGTCAACTACTGCCTCAAGACCTTCAGGATCGATCATCTCAACCGGATGAGAATATCCGAGTGATAATACTAACTTATTTCCCTGCTTTGCTGCCTTGTAACCAACACCGTTGATCTCAAGATTCTTCTCATATCCGTTGGTAACACCTACTACCATGTTGTGGATAAGAGTTCTTGTAAGTCCGTGTAAAGACTTCATCTTCTTAAGATCGTTAGGTCTTGTAACTACTACCTGTGCACCTTCTACAGCTATATTCATCTCTGCAGGAAGCACTCTTTCAAGTGTTCCCTTCGGACCTTTAACAGTCACCTTATTATTTTCTGCAACCTCAACAGTTACTCCTGCCGGGATTGCGATAGGCATCTTTCCGATTCGTGACATGCCCGCGCACCTCCTAAATTATATTTGTCAATCTATTACCAGATGTAAGCCAGTACTTCGCCGCCAACGCCGAGCTCTCTTGCCTGCTTGTCGGTCAGTACGCCTTTGTTGGTTGAAATGATAGCTATTCCAAGTCCTCCGAGTACCTTAGGAAGTTCTTCTTTATTGGCATAAACACGAAGACCCGGCTTTGAGATCCTCTTAAGTCCTGTGATGATCTTTACGTTCTTATCCTTTCCGTACTTAAGTGTGATCTTGATATTGTTATATCCGCCAACTTCAACTAAATCATATTTCTGAATATATCCCTCTCTTACTAAGATATCTGCGATTGCAATCTTCATCTTAGAAGCAGGAACATCAACTGTATCATGTTTTGCAGTATTTGCGTTACGGATTCTCGTAAGCATATCTGCGATTGGATCGCTCATTGTCATTTGAATTGCCTCCTTCCTTCACCTTACCAGCTTGCTTTCTTAACGCCTGGGATCTCACCCTTGTATGCTAACTCACGGAAGCAGATTCTGCAGATTCCGTATTTTCTTAAGTAAGCATGTGGACGACCGCAGATCTTGCAGCGGTTATATTCTCTGGTAGAAAATTTCTGCTTTCTACTCTGCTTAATTTTCATAGACGTCTTTGCCATGGTTCTTCCTCCTAACTATTTCTTAAATGGCATACCGAATAATCTCAGTAATTCACGGGCTTCTTCATCAGTCTGAGCTGTGGTAACGAAGATGATATCCATACCTCTTACCTTGTCAACCTTATCATATTCGATCTCAGGGAAGATTAACTGCTCCTTGATACCAAGAGCGTAGTTGCCTCTGCCATCAAATGCGTCAGGATTTACGCCTCTGAAGTCACGTACTCGCGGAAGAGCAAGGTTTACAAGACGATCAAGGAATTCATACATCTTCTCGCCTCTTAATGTTACCTTACATCCGATTGGCATTCCTTCTCTTAACTTGAAGTTAGCGATAGACTTCTTAGCACGGGTTACAACAACCTTCTGACCTGCTATGATCTCAAGATCCTTAACAGCTGCGTCAAGTATCTTTGCATTCTCCTTCGCTTCGCCAACTCCCATATTGATAACTATCTTATCTAACTTTGGCACCTGCATGATGTTCTTATACTCGAACTTCTTCTGCAAAGCGTCAACTATTTCATTTTTATAAGTTTCTTTAAGTCTGCTCAACTTAGCGACCTCCTTCCATGATTATTTGATCTTCTCAGCGTCTGCGCCCTTAACTTTGGCGTATCTTACTTTCTTGCCGTCTTCAACCTTGAACTGAATCCTTGCAGGCTGTCCCTTGTGCACATACATAACGTTTGAAACGTCAATGGCAGCCTCATGCTTTACGATTCCGCCCTGTGGGTTTCCTGCGCCCGGCTTCATATGCTTTGTTACTTCGTTTACGCCTTCTACTACTACCTTGTTGTCGGTTACGGTCTTAACCTTACCTGACTTGCCTTTATCCTTGCCGGCAATAACCTTGACTGTATCGCCCTTCTGAATCTTCTTCATCGAAACGCACCTCCTATAATACTTCCGGCGCCAATGAGATGATCTTCATGAACTGCTTATCTCTTAACTCTCTGGCTACCGGTCCGAAAATACGGGTTCCCTTTGGATTCTTATCATCCTTTATGATAACTGCTGCGTTCTCGTCAAATCTGATGTAAGAACCATCCTTACGGCGTGTTTCCTTTACTGTACGTACTACAACAGCCTTGACAACGTCGCCCTTCTTAACAACTCCGCCTGGTGTTGCATCTTTGACCGAAGCAACGATTATATCGCCTATAGCGGCATATCTTCTGGTTGAACCGCCTAATACTCTGATGCAAAGAAGTTCCTTTGCTCCTGTATTATCAGCAACCTTTAATCTTGATTCCTGCTGGATCATGATAAATCTCCTTTCAGTCGTAAATACAAAAACTGTATTAGAACTACTTTACCTTTTCTACTATCTCAACAAGTCTCCATCTCTTATCCTTAGATAAAGGTCTTGTCTCCATAACTCTTACTCTGTCACCAATCCTGCACTCATTGTTCTCATCATGAGCCTTTAACTTGTAAGTTCTCTTCATGATCTTATTATAAAGCGGATGCTTTACATGGTCTACAACCGCAACAACGATTGTCTTATCCATCTTATCACTTACAACCCTGCCTACACGGGTCTTTCTAAGATTTCTCTCCACAACGATTCCTCCTTCCACGGATCGATATTAAGCCTGTGCCTTTGCAGAGATCATGGTCTGAATTCTGGCGATATTCTTTCTTACTTCCTTGATCCTGCTTGTATTCTCTAACTGATTTGTTGCGTTCTGGAATCTTAAGTTGAAGAGTTCCTTCTTAGCTGCAACAAGATCATCATTTAATTCATCAAGACTCTTGGTCTTTAAATCTTCCATATACTTCTTAGTTTTCACTGCCGGTACCTCCTTCTAAGTCCTGACGAGATACTATTTTGCACTTGCATGGAAGCTTATGCATTGCAAGACGAAGAGCCTCTCTTGCTGTCTCTTCCGGTACTCCTGCGATCTCGAACATTACACGTCCTGGCTTAACTACAGCTACCCAGTATTCCAATGATCCTTTTCCTGAACCCATTCTGGTCTCAGCAGGCTTTGCTGTTACAGGCTTGTCAGGGAAGATCTTGATCCATACTTTACCGCCACGCTTGATATAACGTGTCATCGCGATACGGGCTGCTTCTATCTGATTTGATTTGATCCAGCATGGCTCTGAAGCCACAAGACCAAACTCACCGTTAGTAATCGTATTTCCTCTTAAAGCTTTGCCGGCCATAGTTCCGCGGAACTGTTTACGGCGCTTTACTCTTTTAGGCATTAACATTATTTATCTCTCCCTTCCTTTTTGTTCTTAGCCGGAAGAACTTCGCCATGGTAGATCCAGACTTTTACTCCGAGTTTTCCATAGGTTGTATCTGCCTCTGCAAATCCGTAATCGATATCTGCTCTTAAGGTCTGAAGCGGTATTGTACCGTCGCTGTAGAACTCTGTTCTTGCCATATCTGCGCCTGCAAGACGTCCTGAAACTGCAGCCTTGATACCCTTTGCTCCTGCCTTCATTGTTCTTGACATTGTAGACTTCATAGCTCTTCTGAATGATACACGGTTCTCAAGCTGTGCTGCGATGTTCTCAGCTACAAGCTGCGCATTGGTATCAACCTTCTTGATCTCCTTGATGTCTACGAATACCTTCTCTGAAGATGTGTACTTAGCAAGCTCTGCCTTTAACTTCTCGATCTCTGCTCCGCCTTTTCCTATTACAAGACCAGGCTTTGCTGTGAATATTGTGATCTTAACTTTTCCTGTTGATCTCTCTATCTCGATCTTAGCGATTCCTGCGCTGTATAACTTTTTCTTTAAGAACTTTCTGATGTTGTAGTCTTCTACAAGGTAATCAGAAAATTTGTCATCAGCATACCATTTAGAATCCCAATCGCTGATAACGCCGACTCTTAAACCATGAGGATTAACTTTCTGTCCCATATTGACCTCCTATTATCTTTCATTGAGCACGATGGTGATATGGCTCATTCTCTTCTCGATCCTGTATGCCCTGCCCTGTGCTCTTGCTTTGATTCTCTTCATCGTTGGTCCTTTATTAGCATAACACTCTTCGATATAAAGCTTATCAACGTTCATGCCGTTGTTGTTCTCGGCATTGGCGATTGCTGACTGTAATAACTTCTTTATTATTGTTGACGCATATCTTGGATTGTACTCAACAATTCCAAGAGCGGTCTTTACATCCTTGCCTCTGATGGCATCAAGTACGAAACAAGCCTTCTGAACCGATACCCTTGCGTATGAAAGCTTAGCTGACGGTCTGGTATCCTTAACGTTCTCGTTTCTGTCTCTCTTTATCTGGGATCTATGTCCTTTTGCCATGGATGAAGCCTCCTTTCAAATCTTCTATCTATTATCTTCTAGACTTTTTCTCGTCTTTTCCATGTCCTCTGTAGGTTCTTGTCGCAACGAACTCACCGAGCTTATGTCCTACCATGTCTTCTGTGATATATACAGGTACATGTTTTCTTCCGTCATGAACAGCGATCGTATGACCTACAAACTGTGGAAATATTGTCGAACGGCGTGACCATGTCTTGATTACTGTCTTATCGTTTGCTGCGTTAAGCGCATCAACTTTCTTTAAGAGACTTTCATCCGCAAATGGTCCTTTTTTAAGTGAACGAGCCATATTATCTGATCCTCCTGACTATTTGATTGCTCTTCCGTCTCTTCTTCTGACGATGAGCTTGTTGGATTTGTTGTT
>CACZSY010000286.1 GCA_902783965.1 uncultured Lachnospiraceae bacterium | reverse complement strand
CGGTATCGGTAGTGAAGAGGCTGAAAGACAGTGGGTAACAGAGTTCCTTAAGACCGAGCTTGTCAAGCCACCGGGTGACAGGAAAGAAAAAACTTCCGAATTTATTAAGGAAGTCGGTAATAAGCTTGCTAACGAAGCAGTTCAACTGCCATAACATAGTCCGCAAGCGGACTTCAACTTCCCTATTCCCTTTATCATGAGGGGAGCGCAGACGGACCTTGCGCACCGGGCACGGTTGCGAAGCAACAATTTCAATATGTGCCCGTGCGCATCCTCGCGAAGCGTTTCTATCTTATCGACTTTATAAATCCTATTCCTCCAACTATGAATACCGCCACGCAGATTCCTATCATAGCCCAAAGAGGCATCTTTCCTCCCACCATGCAGTCCCCCGGTTTATCAGGATCATATGCGATCTTTACTTCCTCATCAACGGAATAATCGCTCTTGCTGGCATTGGTTTCAGTCGTGTAGGTCTTTCCGTCTACCGTATATTCAAATGTTACCTTATAATCTTTATCGGCTTCATCGTCCGACGAAACCGCAGTCGGATCGTAAACTACGCTTTTAACCGTTGCCTTTGCCTCAACATAGTTTCTTGAACTTACATACATCCATATTACAAATCCTATTCCTACAACTATGATCAGAATGCTTATGATCATTCCTACCAATGGATTCTTTTTCACATTTTTCTCCTTTCTCTTAATTAATTCTAGGTCCTGCCATCTCCGGCAAAGGCTTCTCGATATGCTTGTCCGGAAGATTTTCTGCAACCTTTCTCTTCGCGCTCTCGGTCAGTGTCTTTACTGCCAGCTCCTTAAACGCTCCCGTATCAAGCTTTTCACGAAGTGTGCCGTAGTCAAAATTCTGTCCTTCAAGAACGTGCTTATCTTTAAGTATCTGTGTGGTCTGCTTTACAACTTCGCTATATTTTACCCTGTCGGATTCTATAGCCTGAACCATGATACGGTATGCCGGATCGGTGAGGATCTGTTTCGTAACGAAGTCTCCAAGGCGGTTGTATCTCGCTTCCTTCGCCTTTTCCGGTGAAGCGCTGTCGTCATAATTGCCCTTAATGATATACTTTGATACGTCCTTGTCCTGTGTGAGATCTTTAAGGGACGACTTCATATGATCGATGCCCTTATCGGCATTGTCTTCGATCTTCTTCCAGTCTTCGTAGCTGCCTGCCTTGTTATCCTTAACAGTTTCTATGAATACTGCGTTCTTAGAAAGGTTTTCCGCCATTCTTTTAAATGATCCGTCTGCAAGCTTTCTTTCAAGTCCGGCTTTGGCATTGCTTATCTGCTCCGGCGTCTGGTCTTTCGCCATTGCCTTTTCCAGATAACGCTTTGAAATGTAGCGCAGGGCAATGTCATAATTACTCGTCTTTGCTTTAGGAACAGCCAGGATCGAATCAAGATTCTTACCCATCTTGTTTAAGCCGCTTCTTAAAGTATCCTTGAAAGCGGTCTGCTCATTTGCGATACTCTTTGATCTTGCAAGCGAATCGTTAAGCTCCTGCTCGTTTACAGTGATATCTTTTGTCTGATATATGAACTCTTTTTCTCCTCCGCAGGCCGATCTGAAGAAATTACCCACAAAATGATCCGTTGCATCAGCCAGAGTCGTCGCAGATTCTCCAAGAAAACCTTTATTTATTATAGTATCGCTCGACAATTCCTTTCTGAGATTTGAATAAAGAGTACGCATGTTATGCGCTGTCTTTCCTGCTTCAATAGAAAGGTCAAGTCTTCTTTGTCCGTTTTCCTTATGCTTAAATACCTTCCAGGTTCTCTTTTCTTCATACCGTTTCGATGCTTTCTCGAACGCCTTGATCGCCTGATCCTTCTGCTTAGGAGTCAGATTTTCACTCTTAAGACTCCTGATGCAGTTATCAAGTGTTGATTCCATCTCACGAAACTCCGGTGAACCCGTCTTGCCGATCTCTCTTTTAGCTTCTTGCAGTTCCTTGCCCTCATGAGTCCCAAGCAGTCTTGTCTGAAGGTTTTCAAGAGTGGATACCATATCCTTTAAACCGTGTTTGTACTGCTCAAATTTAACTTTAAGACCGCGGACTTCCTGTGCACTCTTAAATACCTGCTTTGTTCCGTCATATACGACCTTGCCGTATTCATTGATCGCAAACTGTTTGATCCTTATGTTGCTGTTGCCCTCTGCGATCTTTTTCATCACCTCGACATTGTAGCATTTATCTTTCATATTCTCCGGAACATCGGCATATTTCTTTCCCCACAGCTGTTCAGGCGTCCTGCCGTCAATAAGGATAATATCTCTCTTTTTCATGCCGGCTTCTTCAATAAGGGCGACGTAATTTTCCGTATATAGATTTTTAAAATTTTTACCCAGCCATTCTTCGACTGTTGATTCTTTACCGCCCTCCTGAGTGATCTTTCCGTTCTTAATAAAATCAAGTGTTGACTGTGGGTTGTCATCAAGGTTTAACAGTCTGTCCCTTGAGTCTTTGTCTCCGAATACCATATGGGTTCTGAATTCCTGCATACCTTCATAACAGTTATCATGAATACAATCCTTACGGTAATAATCCTGCAGCTTTTCCTGTATGGTGGCGATTTTCTTTTCAAACTTACTTTTGACTTTCGGATCTTTTGTCCTTAAATAAGTAGCAGCTTCTTCTCTCGTAATAGGGCTTATATCCTCAAATATCTTCGTCTGCTTTCCGTCATCACCCATTTTTACAAGATCACTTGCAAAAATGAAATTATATGCTCTTCTTTCGCCTAATCCGTTGAAAGCTTCCACCGTAGTCTTTCCGGCAGCTTTATTCATATCGAGAGCCGCAAGCGCCCTTACCGCCGCAAGACTTATAACCTTATCAGCAACCTGTTCACTGCTTCTTATCTTATCAAGCTGATTCCTTTGTATAAAGCCGTACTCCAGTCCTCCGTACAGATTCTGCATGTTGCTCCAGAACTCAACCATATCATTCCATTTTTTTTCTCCGAGTTCCTGTGTCGCTATCTGTTTGCCGTCGATGGAAAGCTTAGAATTCTTAAATGACTTATCCTTTTCCTGTGAAAAATCTATAGTCATGGTGCGGATCTTATAAAGTTCACGAAGATGCTTCTTTACTTCATCAGGTTTTCCGTAATCAATATTCGGGAATTTATATTTTTTAACCTTGTCGGTACCTTTTTTAAGAGCCTCAGCCCACGCCTTTGCAGACTTCTTGTATTCTTCTTCCGTCTCTGCCTTAATTGTTCTGTTGTCTTCACAGAATTTTGCAAATTTTGCTACAAGCTCCGGTCTCTTGGCAACTTCTGTAAAGTTAGTCATGTTGACATCGTCCTGGGTACCCAGTGCCCATAATGTAAATACAGCATTGATTGACGGTGAGCGGTCGATTCCGCTAAAGAAATTAAGATAACTGTCACCGTATTTTGCGACATTCATACGTTCGCCGTCAGTCTCGTGCATATGAGCTACTTCTTTTGAAAAGTCAAGCTGTATCTCTTTATCAAATATCTGTTTTTCTTTCTCTGTCAGATTACGGCTGTCATATTCTCCG
>CACZSY010000285.1 GCA_902783965.1 uncultured Lachnospiraceae bacterium | reverse complement strand
TATACCATATAAGGTGACTTTTATGCTATTTTTATTATGAGTTAAGAGGAGATTGGTGCGGTCGGAAAGACTTTTTCAGCAGTCTCGAACCGTCCCCTGTCTCCTTATCCGCGGTATTCCACGCACAGCATCGTAAGATCATCGAACTGTTCCGCTTCTCCCACGAATTTATCCACAGATTCTCTAACATTTTTGAGGATCTGTTTTGGTGTTGTTTTTGTATCCTTATTAAGTGCCTCAAGCATACGATCCGTTCCAAACAGCGTCTTGTCTGCATCAGTTGCTTCCGGTACGCCGTCAGTATAGAGGAAGAGTTTGGATCCGGTCTTCAACTGAAGCTCGTATTCCTTGTATTTAACGCCATCCATACCTCCAAGAACAAATCCATGTTTATCCTTCACAAGTTCAAAATCTCCGCCCGCATGACATATTACAGGATATTCATGTCCGGCGTTGGCTGCTGTCAGACGTCCGGTAGACAGCTCTAATATTCCAAGCCATACAGTTACAAACATTTCCTCACGATTGTTCATACAGATCGCATTATTGGCGTCTGTAAGTATCTGGGCAGGTGTTTTTCCGCTCATGGCATTGTGGACAAGGATTATCCTTGAAGCCATCATAAAGAGTGCCGCCGGTACTCCCTTTCCCGATACATCTGCCATTATCAGACACAGATGATCATCATCAACAAGGAAAAAATCATAGAAATCTCCGCCAACCTCTTTGGCCGGATCCATGCTCGCAAATACATCAAACTCTGAACGTTCCGGAAATGCCGGATAAATATTGGGGAGCATATCGGCCTGAATTCTTGATGCCATGGAAAGCTCCGTTTCTATTCTGGAGCTTTCCATCTGCTGTTTTTCATATTTTTCATTCTGATCCTTAATGATTACGGAAAACATATATACTGCGGCACCCACTGTTGCAATTATAATGAACTGAATGCCATATGTAAAACTCTGGATGATGATGGCTGCGATCGGAGCTATCATATATATCCAGAATGCTACTCTGACGCGTTTTACCACGTTGCCTCCTAATTTGACAAGCAGTGCCACATCAATGATAAGCATCATTAAAGGACTCAGATTGGAAAGAATATAAAGCTTTCCGCGATGGTAGATATTACTCTCATCGAAGTAGTAGATCAGGTCTCCGACCGCACCTGCACTGAGTAAAACAATGTGAATAACCAGCAAAGTCAAAAGTCCGACAGCGATCTTTTTAATGTTCTTTCCGGGTCTTGTAACAGAAAGAACAAGTAAGGAGATTGAAAATGACATAAAACCTGCTGCCAGCATCTCAAAAAAAGTTACCAGATAAAGTGATGTCCTAACTCCGTTTCCGCCTATTCCATCCATAAGCATCCTTGCCAGATGGGTTGAAATATAGATGAAGATCAGAGCAAAGAATATCTGGAAATAGTTTCTCACCTTTTTATCAAGATGAACTGATGCCGATATCTGCATAAAACACAGGCTGCATATACCAATACCCGTCGAAATAAATATTAGATTTATAAGATTTACTGTTGATATATGAAATACCATTTTATACCGACTCCCTTATTCTTTGATCTGGTTTTCAAGCAATTCAACTTTTACATAATTTCTATGCAGGATCTCCGGTTCCGTATCCCATTCTTCCTTATGTTCGATCGTCATTGTTCCTACATCAAGAATCTTATATCGTGCATGGTCGTTCATCAGGATCTCTTTCTCGCTTGAACCGACTACGGCATCAATACAGACTGCGCCGAGGCTTTCCATTGCCTTCGGTGAAGCATAAATAATAAACAATGTATCTCCAAATCCTGCTGCTACTCCTGGATCGGTTGTGGTACTGATCATGATTGGATCTGAAAATGTATTTCCTATTGAATCAATGAGCTGCTGTGTTGTCGGAACCTTATCTGTTCCCGCTGCCGCCATAAGCTGGCTGTCATAAAGACCGCTGTACAGAATGATAGCTTCTTCCATTTTTCCACGGGCAAGCTCAGTCGAAAGTCCATGATTCATCATTATATACATCTGTTCAAAATCGTCGCCGAACATTTCCGCTGCTTCTGCCCACATTTCAGGATCATGATTCTGGACTGAGGTCATTGCCAGATAATGAGGCACAACCTCGCCTTTGTAACGGAGTATATATGGAATTGTCTCAGAACTTATGGTATTTCCGTTCGCCTCATTATATGCGAGATATTTTTCGCACCAATTATCGAAATCTTCATTGCTGATCTCATGGAAGGCCGCATAATCTTTATCTGAGAAGATATTCCTGTCGCCGGCTGCCGAACTCATCTTACCGTCTTCGGTATTCTTACCGGTTTCGTCTTCGTTGCCGGTTCCAGCTTCATTTTCATCGGCAGTTCCAGCTTTATCTTCGCTTCCTTCGCCGTCTTCATTATTATAGCTTATGAAAGCGTCCTTATCAACGCTAACTCCCTCAGGTATCTTAACTTCCGTCTCTGAGTAGGCAAATGCATATGCCTCAACCTTCTTTAACGAAGCCGGTACACTGACTTTTTCAAGTCCTCTTTCTGCAAGCGCATAAGCCGCTATAACCTCTACGCCATCCGCTATGCTGAATTCCTTCTGAGGCTCTTCTGCATAAGGATCCGCAGGGAAATAAGCGATAAGAGTCTTTCCGTCAGCAGTATAAAGCGAGCCGTCGATAAGGCGGTAGTCTTTATTTTCTTCATCAAGCGAAATGCTTCCAAACATCTGGTAGAATGCTCCCGCTTCAATATCCTTTACAGAAGCCGGAACAGAGACATCCTTAATTCCGGAGCTGCCGAATGCGCCTTTTTTAATAGACACTGTACCATCTTCCACCATAAACCATGAAAGCTCGCTGCAGCCTGACAGCATACCCGTCGGGATAGTTTCTGTAGAAAGGCTGATGCTTGTAAGCTTCGAACAGTTTTCAAAAGCAAATTCACCTACAGAGTCAAGCTTGTTCGCAAAATAAAGAGAGCTTATGTTCTCACATTTCGAAAATGCACGTTTTCCTACAGATTTAATGCTTTCAGGCAAATTTACCCTTGTAAGTGAAGTACATCCGTAGAACGCTCTGTCCGGAAGCGCTGTCAACTTATCACCCGTAAAGTTAACATTTGTAAGAAATCCGCAGTATGCAAACGCAAAGTCTCCGAGTTTGTTCAGTTTTTCCGGAAGTTCAAGCTGTACCAGCGAGTCACAGCAAAGGAATGCTCCTTTACCTATCGATTCAATCTCGTCCTGCATATCAGCCATTACCAAAGCAGTACAGCCTGAAAATGCTCCGTCACCGATGACCTTGAGCGATTCCGGGAAATAAACCTTCCTAAGCAGCGGGCAGCACTCGAAAGCATAATCGCCAATTATCTCAACACCCTCAGGGATGTGAACCTTCTTAAGACATAAGAGTCCTGCAAAGCAGTTCTTTCCGATCATGCTGACTTCTTTTCCGTTGATCTTTGACGGTATGTTAAGATCGCTCTCGTTACCGTTATACCTGATCAAAGTAACCGTATCGTTCTCATTTTCCTCGATCGTGAAATCGCCGGCTTGTGTTTTATCACCTGAACCGTCCTTGTCACCGGAAGGATCGTCTTTACCGTCGTTATCTTTGCCTTCCTTGTCTTTTTCGTCCTTGTCCTCTGTGGTAGTTTCTTTGACCGAAGGATCATTTTTATCCTTGTCATCTTTCTTGCTGCATCCGTACATAAGTGCTGCAATGCAGAATACTGTCATGCAGATAAGAAATATCCGCTTTGAAAAATTTGTTTTTTTCATGGTTCTCCTCCTATTGTAATTTAATTTATTATACTATTTTCAAAACTCTTTTGTAAGTGTAATACGCCGAACCCGGGACTGCTTTAGCATAATCAGAGCCTGAGCTGCAACTCATTTTATACTTCTATCATAACTTTAGTTCCCTTACCGACTTCACTCTCAATCGTAAGCTTTCCTTCAACCATAGCTTCCAGCCGGTTTCTCACGTTATCAATACCGATATGCTTTCTCTCTTTGTTCTCTTTAAGCTGTGATACATCAAAGCCCGCACCGTTGTCCTCAACAAATATTCTTATTTTCTCACTCGCACGTTTTATAGTTATCTTAAGATCGCCGACTCTACGGGTCTGTCTTAATCCATGCTTTATAGCATTTTCAACGATCGGCTGCAGCGTAAGCGGCGGGATCATGAAATCCTCCGTCTCGATATCCTTTGTGATGATGATCTTATCACCGAAACGTTTCTTTTCCATATAGAGATAATCGTCGACCAGCTTCATTTCCATCGAAAAAGGCACACAGGCATTATTCGTCATCATTTCCATACTGCGCCTCAGATAACCTGCAAAATGATCGATCGTTTCGACCGCTTCCTCGCTGTCCTCCCTGCACAGATATCTGATCACCGAAAGGCAGTTATAGATAAAATGCGGTCGGATCTGCGCTAAAAGCAATGCAGTCCTTTCCTGCTCCATTTCAAGCTCCTTTTCCATAAGCTGCGTCTTGATCTTCTCTCTGTACAGAGAAAAAAAGAACTCATAATAAATGAGGATATCAATAAGAACGATCTCATCCATAAATCCTGTAATGACATTCTCAAATTCAAGGATACCCGTTAAGATCGTCACCAGCGAAATGCAAAGGATTATCGAACCGGTTCTCATATTTTTCTGAACATAAAGCAGCTGTGACGCATACATCAAAAGAATGATCAGATAGAAATACGATGTGGCGTACGGAAAAAATGACAGCGGACCCGAAAACCATCTTGCATTTGAATGATATCCGAAAACCACAGGAATACCTAACATTGAAAGACATTCAAGAATAAATTCCAGTACCGCCGGAATACTGATAAGAAGCTTTCTTTTGACTCCTTCCCCTATGATCAGCATTACTTCAAGAAACGGTATAAGACAATAGATGATATGTTCCATGAAAGCCCTGAAATATATGAATTTTCGTATCGCGTTTAAGTCCGGACTGCTCAGATTTCCTTTGCTGATCATCTCTTCGGCATAATCATAGACACAATTCAGAATTATAAGAATACCAAAAAGTCCAAGGATCAGGACGATCCACTCTGTGCCCTCAGGTCTTTCCGACTTATTAAAGGCAACAAGAACTGAGATGATCATAAGAAGCATTATAGATATATAATTAGTATCAAACAGATTTAACAGAATCTCAAACATAAAGTCTCCCACTTAGTACTCTGCCCACGAATACTGCGTCATATAGTCATTATTGCGGTTATACATGATATCCGCATTCAGATTAAGGAAGCGGAAATAGTCGCAGGTAACAAGTTCTGTATTTATCGACATATCGTTAAACTTCTTCACAACCACATCTTCTGCACCATACTTACGAAGAGTTTTCATCATGGAAGAAATGATCTTCTGGATATAGACCTGCTTCTTATCGTCAAACGGTTCGTCCTCGAAAAGTGCAGCCGCAAGGTCTCTTGTGGAGCAGCCGCCGCCATGAAGATGTACAAGATAAGCAAATGCTTCCTTTGACTTGCTTCTTTCAAAAATGACCTTCTCTCCCGCCGGCGTCTTGACTTCAAAGCTTCCAAAGCAGGTTATGTCGAGAAGTGCTTCCTGCTTGTTTTCATAAATGTACCTTAAGTCTGCGATCTCACGCTTTACGTCTTCCGGCTTTACAGGTTTTAAGATGTAACCGCTCGCATGAAGTTCCATGGCCTGACGGTAGTAATCATCGTATGCAGTCACAAAAATGATATTAAGCCTCGGCGAGATATCTTTAAGCTCTTTAGCCAGCACCATACCGTCTATGCCCGCCATTCTTATGTCGATAAATGCTATCTCGCAAGGATTTTCAAGAGCATATTGAAGCATCTCAAGACTGTCATCAAAAGCAATGACTTCGTCTTTCCTGCAGACACTTTTGATCACGTTGACCGTATCTTTTAATACGAGTGGTTCGTCATCTATTACGATTATGCGCATTTTATTTTCAACCTCCATTACTTTCACAGGACCTTCTCTGATCGAAATCCGCTCGTCGGATTTCGCTGCGCCGGGGTGCGGTCAGCGTCAGCTGACATTTTCCTTACGCACCCCGTGTGCATAAAAACGAATGGCGGGCATCTAACAGGCGATGCCCGCCATCCTAACGTTTACTCTGACAAATTGATCTTTATCCTGATACCTGCTTTGATCGTAGGATAACTCTCGCTATAGACTTCAAATAAGTATACTTCTCCGTCCACTGCATCAGGAATTACAACCTTACCCCAGTCGCTATCATGCATGTCAATATAACAGTCACTAAAATCTTTATTGTCGCTTTCTCTGTATACTTTATATACAGTATCTGTAAAACCATTGCCGGCAGCTGCATATGTTCCGAATGTATTACCATTAATATCTGCCGTTACTGAGAACTCTTTATCATCTGATTGTGTAAAAGATAAGTAACTATCTCTATAATTATCAGCTGTGCTCTGATAGATATTAATATACGGGCTAGGTTTAGGAGGTTCATAAACCCTCGGCCAGCTTTTGAAACCGGCACATACACCTGTATCTCTCGTGCTGTATACCATGATACCATACATACTGTCAGACCCGTCATTAGGCGGATTAAATGTAAATCCTGTTTCTGTTCGGTTAGTTATGAAATCATTCTTATCCAGTAATTCATCATACTCGGTCCAGTAGCTGTGATACTTGGATCCCGATCTGTATACCTCAACCTCCCAGTCTCCAGGCTCTGAATTATCAACACTAACCGTAAACGTTGCTGAATCTCCAAAGTACATATTAAGCTGACCCGGCTGTCCGCCACTATTTGTATACGTATTATTACTCATTCCGGTTACTTTAGCCTTAAGATGCACAGTAGGCTTCGGCATCGGCTTTGATACTACTGTGAATACTACGTAATAATCAGGCGCTCCTTTAAGATATGCCTTAATAGAGTATAAATAATCAATCGAATTGTAATTCTTCCAAGGGATCGTAAATTCTCCATTCGAGTTATCCTTCATGGTAATGTTTCTTGGATCTATCCAGCTTACTCCGCCTTCTTCGTTGGTTCCACGGATATCGAATTCATACTGTGCATTTGAATCTTTATCGTTTGTAAGCTTGAAAGTAACCTTTTCAGGATAAGTAGCTGTTATGCGGTTTACATTGAACCTTCCGTTTGCTTCTACCTCTTCCTTGTCTTTGCTATTGGCTTTAACCAGGTTATGAGGGTCAGTTTCGCTCGATGCCGTTAATGTAATATACGGAACGCCATCGGATTCAACCTCAAGATTTATAAGCGCTTCATGCCTATCAGCAGCCGTATATGCGTAACCTGAGTAAACCTTGATGTTATATACCATCTTTGAAGCTGAGTAGTTCTTAAAAGGAACGGTAAAGACAAAGCTGTAACCGTCACTCGATTTTGTAATGGTTGGGCTATTCCTTTCTCCGTTTACTTCTACATAATAATCACTGAAATCAACTTTTGAATTATTATAATCATTTTTTACCGTAAAAGTAATCTTATCCGAGCTTGGCATAGAAAGGCTTACAGCCTCTCCGCCGCCTGTAGCCGTAACTGATGCTCCCGGTATTGTTTCAGATGTAGCCGACTTCATTGTATCCGGTCTCTTGGCTGTCACTACCAGGAGTGCAGGCGGTACCGTAACCTTAACCGATGCTGTCTTTTCCTGGTCAGCCCTGAGTACAAACTTAATGATATACGTAACCGGTCCGTTATGATAGAATCTGCCCGGATAGAAATGAACCTGCTGCTTTCCATTCTGTTTTAACAATGAATAACCGGTATTCGTATAATCGTCTTCTTTCAGTTTCTGTTCAACACCGTCAACCAGCTTATAAAGATAACAATCATATTCATCATTATTCAGGTTCATGTCAAAGTCAACGGATCCCCATTTGTTCAATACTAAAGATGCCGGTTCCGTACTGTTTGATGACACATTAACAAAATTGTCCGGTTCACTTGTAGGATAAGCTTTTATCTTCATCTCCAGACTTGGCATTGAAACATTCAGCATTGCAATGTTTCTTGGATTCTCTTTTGCAATGAACTTAATCCTGTAGATAGTTGGTACGACTGCAAGTGCCGGCGGAGTAAAGGTTCCGTGATAGTCATCTGTTAATGTTATGCAGTTCTCTACCTTGGTTGTCTCTACGCCTTCAACAACAGTCCATACCTCACAGTTATATCCAAGTGTTGAATTCTTAACATCTACCTTAAAGTCTACGGTACCATATTCGTTCATAGCTATAGTAACAGGTTCCGTAGTATTGGTGCTTGATGCTTTATATACCGCTACTTCATCAAGTGAAGAATACGCCGTAATATTAAGGATTACATCCACAAGCGAGAAGGTCGAAAGTTTCGACTCATCGAGAAGCTCATTTATCACAACATTGGCCGTCTTTACTTTTCCGAGGCTTTCTCCGTATTTAGCATCTATTCGGTTAAGAGCCCAGGTAACTGTAGTAGAATCATCAGTATCATAAGGATGAAGAGTCACATTTGATAACTTCTTAGCATCTCTAAGCAGGAACTCAAGGGTTGCAGTTTCCCCTTCACCGAATCCGCCGGTTACAAATTCACCGTCTTCATTCCTTGTATACTTTAGTGCATTGTTAACATCCGTTATGATATAACTCATCTGTTCATTTGCATAGTTGACATAGTCGACTCTCATCGACATATTGCCGTTTAATCCCGGATTGTTGAACTGCTCAGCTGTTGCTGTTGTAAATGTGATTTCAACCGGTATTACTTCATCGGAAACTCCGGTTCTTGTCTCTGTAACGTTGATCGGTAATGACTTTCCGTTTATAAGTATGCCCTCCGGTACAGAATACCATTTTTCAAGCTCACCGGAATCTGAATACTGTCCCATTGCCGCCATTGATACATTTACCGATATACCGCTTAATGCCGCAAGCCTGATTCCCGTTATCTCCTTAACGTATTTCTCGTTAAAGTAAAAGCCCATCATCTTCTCTCCGCTGATCTTATCAGTTCCGGTATCAGAAAGGAAGATATAAGGTGACTCATATATAGCACCTGTCGGGTCAAAGGTCGTCTTGTATTCAAGACATACGGCAACATCATATAATTCAGGTGTAAGCGTACCTTTTGATGTACCCTCATCGCACTGTACATATACATTCTGCTGTTCCTTGCTTTCAGCAAAGTAGCCGGTCATCTTCTCACTATAACCCCACTCCAAGTCAAGCTTGATAGGAACATAGTATGTATTGATAACTGTTCCGGAGCGCAGGTGCTGGACGATCATGTAGTCTGCCTTCAAAGCATCGTCTTTACCGTCCTTAGATGCGGATTTAAGATATACGCTGGCTATCGATTCAAGCCTTATGGCCGACAGACCTTTATAATAGAATACCTGTCTTGATTCGCTGCCGATAGTCGTCTTTCCATATCTAAGCTTCTGGCTTATAGGTACAGAATCACCTGTTGATGTTCTGTATGTAACCTTGGTATTGACCAGCATGCTGCTTAGATCCCTGCTGCCACTTTCTGCTACAACGAAGAGATTGATCGTATCGTTGACAGAATCGGGTACTCTTTGTATAGAAAATGGCATCTCATCCTCATCCGCCGACATCATACCTCTCATATCAGCGTTGAATATGATCTTCTTAGTCGTATCCGAGGCTTTAATACAATCCATTGAATCCGGCAGAGAATCCGTCGATTCGGCGACGACAAGCGTCTCTCCTACCAGGATATATTCTTCCTCGTCATTTATCGCACGCCCCTGGTCATCCGTTATGAACTGTACCGCCATACTCTGGATATTCCAGGTGGCCTCTCCTTCAACCGTTCTCGCGAAAAGCTCAACCGAGGTAAGTTCTGCTATATCGTTAATAGT
Source organism: uncultured Lachnospiraceae bacterium (assembly GCA_902783965.1). GTDB lineage: Bacteria > Bacillota > Clostridia > Lachnospirales > Lachnospiraceae > RUG11200. The sequence goes on along the minus strand of CACZSY010000285.1, from coordinate 1,323 downwards.
AACGATAAATCTGTCAAAATGTCCCGGTCTGAACATCGTTGAAGGGTCACTTATTACTTGATCATTAACCAGTTTGTATGGCTTATTATTAAAGTCATACATATACTGAACCATATCGATGGTAGTATACTGTGTATTCTCTGTCCTGTCCTTATAAGTTATCTTAGCGCTTACCTGTCCGGAAAACTGCTTTCCAGCTGAAAGCTGTCCGGTTCCTACGGTAAAGAGCAGGGCTGCACTTCTTGCTGACCTTGGATTTCTGAAAGTTCTCTTGACTTCTTCCGCAGAGTGAGTAACCTGTCCGGCGCTCATACCCTTTTCAGCAGGCTCGACGTAATCGATACCGATCCAGTCGTTAATATCGAAGACATAGGTATAATCTATACCGGTAACCTTCTTACTTCTGACTTCGATCGTATCTATCATCAGCTTATCGTAAGGGTCCGCTTCAGTGGTACTCTGGTCAGGTATGATATTGACAGCAATGAGTTCACCATAATTTCTGTTGGTCGAAATACTGAATTTCTCATATGCTCCCGCCCTGAAACGGTCGGAAGAAAGCTGCTGGTTCGCCTGTACATATCCGCTCGAACCGTTGGTGAATTCAAGCTGGAAATAGAAATAGTTCGATGAACCGGTATCTCCGTTAGGTCCGGAAAGAGCCTTATCTTCAGGTACATGAACAGTTATCTCATAGCTTTCCATCTTCTTTCCGAAAAGGATGTTCTGCTGTGCCTGCTCATAGCTCATGCTGTAATAGCTTTCTTTTACCCAGTCATATTTTTCCTCATTGATTATTGTATTCGTCTTAAAATCAATCGTTCTGGCAGGATTCTGCTCCGACATGAGGATACTCATCTTAGTTCTGTTATAAAGCTGGTTAGGAGCATTCCTGTCGTCCTGGTCGAACATATTCTGAATTGAAAGCTTTACGCCGTTAACTTCCCTGTAATAGAAGATCTTCGATTTATATGTTCCGTAAGAACTGTCTTTCCATAATGCTTTTCTGCTTCCTATACTGTCGCTCGTATTAATCTCATATATATTAAGACTGTCAAGCTGCCAGTTATCAAGTAATGTTTCATCGATGTTAAGCTTTATACCGGTAAAGTATGCTACATCCTCAACCTCGATTATTGCATAGGCATAGGCCCCTTTAGATATCGATGCCTCATATGCAATGTTTTTACCGTTGGTATCCGGCCACAGCCCGTAGAAATCATATGCCGCATTTCGAAGCGATATCGTAGGGGTCATGGCATCCTGACCCATCATGTTCATATACTTAAGATTTACGTCAATGTCGGCTACCGAAGCACCTTC
>CACZSY010000284.1 GCA_902783965.1 uncultured Lachnospiraceae bacterium | reverse complement strand
GTTGAGATCAAGAAGAATTCCAATGGCTATGACGACCTTATGAAGAATCCTGCATTTGAAAAATTCTATGAAACAGAAAAACAGAGATTAGACATTAACAGTCCAAGAAATGAAGACTTCAAAGAGGTGGAGAATGGAAGAGTAGTGAACAGTCCGTTTAAGGCAGCAATGGCAGCAGTTGGACTTGTTAAGGAGGACACTGAACTTCCATCGTATCTGGGATTCAAAGAAGCTGCGAAAGAATTTGCTAAAGCAGTCGATCCGGGGAAGGTTGCAGAAGTTGAAGCTCCAAAGAAAAAAATGGTTAAGAATATGGGAGGTCTTGAGGCTTAAGCAACTGATCTATCAGCTGTTCTGACGAACTGTGAACTAACCATGACCTGTAAGCAATTAATTTTTCCCTCTTGACTTTTACCATGAAAGCCTTTATACTTCAAAAGTAATGCAAAACACAATTTAATATAAGACTTTTTCGTCAATACAGTTTTATAGCTTATGTCAGGCACATGCCTTTCATATAAAATTTCCACGCAGCCGGGGAGTTAGCGGTGCCCTGTACCTGCAATCCGCTATAGCAGGGGTGATGTTCCATCCCGGGTATTCAACTGTGATGCTGCCCGTTGTAAGTGGCGATGACGTTTGGGTCTTGCGCAACAGGACTTCATGAACCGTGTCAGGTCGGGAACGAAGCAGCACTAAGTGGATAATCCTGTGTGCCGTAAGGGTGCCTGGACTGAGTTAACTGCAATGGTAACGGTTGTGGTTGTTATTCAAAATGGAACGCGTGGTTAAAAAATAATAAATTGAGTTTATTTTTCATAATGAATGTTCAGGACTTCTCAGATTGAGAAGTCTTTTTTTATCTTAGTACTGGACAAATGACACTCTTAATGGGATACTAATAGTGTATGCCAACAAATCGAATGATGATAACGGGATCAACAGACAGGTACTTCGGCAGGAAGCCGGGGCATTGCAAGGTCCAAAGGAATGTGAATAGAAATATTTTAATGGCACAGAATGGAAATGAGATCATGGAAACTTTGGAATTAAAAAATATCACTAAAAAATACGGAAAAAAACACGCGGTAAAGGAACTGTCATTATTGATAAATAAGGGAGACGTTCTGGGAATACTGGGAGAGAACGGAGCAGGTAAATCCACTACGATGTCGATGATAGCAACCTTATCGAAGCCTGATGAGGGAGATATACTTATTGACGGGGAGAGTATCATTAAGAGCCCTTCAAAGATAAGAAAATGTATGGGTTATGTCCCGCAGGATATCGCGCTTTACCCTATGCTTACCGGATATGAGAATCTGAAATTTTTCGGAAAGCTTTATCATCTTAACAGGAAAGAAATAGCGGAAGCGCTTGAAAAGGTTACGGCGGTAATCGGGTTAAGCAGCGAGGTCCTTAATAAGAAGGTCGGAACCTATTCGGGCGGTATGAAGAGAAGGGTCAATATCGGAGCGGCGCTTATGCACGATCCGGAGATCGTCATCATGGATGAGCCTACGGTCGGAATTGATGTCAATTCCAGAAAACAGATAATTGATACGATAATTGAGCTTAACAAGATGGGTAAGACCATCATTTATACAGGACATTATCTGGATGAGATCGAGCATATCTGCAATAAGATATGTTTCTTGAGGGAAGGCGTTCTCGAGGAATTTGATACGCTTGATAACATCCTCGATACGCCGGAGGGCAGGATAACGCTGGAACAGTATTATATAGGAAAGGTCAGTAAGCACTAATGGATAAGTATCAGACAATATTGGCAATAGAAGATATTAAACAGTACATGAATTCATATGAGTATGCTAAGGCATACGAGACCATGAAGCAGATCAACATAACTAAGCTTAAGAATTATGATGATCAGATCATTTTTGCAGATGTATATATAAGAAATAAGAAATTTGTTGAAGCTAAGGAGCTTCTGGAAAGACTTCATCAGAAGACCGTTACCAGAAGGATCCTGACACAGCTTATTTATGTATGCTCGAAAATGAAAAATTTCATTGATACGGAAAAATACTATGCAGAGTATGTCAAGATAGCTCCGAATGATATCAACAGATATATCTTAAGATATAAGATCGATAAGGAAAAGGGCTTGGGTTATGACGTCCTTATCAGAACTCTTGAGGATCTTAAGAGTCAGGATTATCTTGAAGAATGGGCTTATGAGCTGGCGAAATGCTATCATAAGGCCGGCAGGTCGGCAGACTGCATCAGGGAATGTAACAATATTGAGATGTGGTTCGGCGACGGCATCATCGTCGAGAAAGCAAAGCTTTTGAAAGAGCATCACATTAATCTTCTCTCAGATGAGTCGCTTGGAAAGCTCTCCAATGAGATCTATGATTTCAATGCGACAGGAAAGCTTAACAGTATTCTGGGAATCGTTAACAAGGTTTCAGATTCGGAGGATGAGAAGACATTTGCCGATGATCTCAAAAATGACGGAGACGCTTATATTGATGATATAGACAAGTCGCTTCAGGAGTCTTTGAGAAATTCGCTTCTTGATTTTGAAAACGAGATTTCCATGGGCTTTGATGATGCGGCGGCTGATAAAGATGGTTCCGAGAAACCGGGTGATGAGGACTTTGACAAAGATCTGTATGAATCGGGAGAAGAATTTGATGATCCTGACGCCGCATTCATGCCTGCGAAGACGATCAGATTTAAACCGGTAAGACCGAAAGCGGAAGTAATGACTGATAATGAAGAAGATGCTGATAAAGCATGGTCTGATAAGAAAGAAGATACACAGGCAGAAAGCAAAAAAACTGATGTTTCGCAGCCGGCTTCCGAAAAAGATGATGAAGATTTCTTCTTCAGTAAAGAGTTCAGTTTTCAGTTTGACGAAAAGGACTTCGCTGATAAAGATCTTGAAGACAAGGACTTCGCTGATGAAGACTTTGGCGATAAGGACTTCGCTGATAAAGATCTTGAAGACAGGGAATTTGATGAGATCATCAGCGAAGATGTCGACAGAGATTCAGACAGTGAGCCTGATGCAGAACTTGATAAAGACTTGAGTGAAGTATCCGACGAAGATATTGATAAAGACTTGAACGAAATATCCGATGAGGATATTGATAAAGACTTGAACGAAGTATCCGACGAAGATATTGATAAAAACTTGAACGAAGTATTCGACGAAGATATTGATAAAGACTTGAACGAAGTATTCGATGAGAATATTGATAACATCTTAATCGAAAAGCCGGTTGAGAAGGATAGTCCGGTCATAGTTTCTAACGAAGAGATAAGCGAAGCTGCGGATGAAGAAATAAATGATGGATCAGATGAAGATCTGAGCGAAGATTTAAGTGAAGATCAGATTGATGACATGCTGGGACGCATCATTTCCGATAAAAATGAAGAAGCTGATAATATCCTTGATACGGCATTTTCTTCAAATAAGAACGGTTCAAAGAAAGACAAAGCTGAGAAAAAGGCTGAAAATAAAGCTGAAAAGAAGGCTGATGATAAAAACGCTGAGCCGGCTGACAAGGGTGAGAAGCCAAAATATAAACAGACCTCTTTCCTGGATAGGATCAAGAATCTGTTTACATTTAAGATGGATGACGACGAGGATTATTATGATGATGAGGAGTTTGCTGACGGGGATGACGAGTTTGATGCTCCTATAGGATCCGGCAGGGATGATGAGGTTGATGACGGAGAATTTGATGTCATTATAAAAGAAAAGGATGAAAGAGAAGAAGATCTGTCTGATGAGGATCTTGATAAGGCATTTTCTGAAAAAACGTCTGACGACAGAAAAGATGAATACGATGACGAGCTTTATGACGATCTCGATGAGGACGACGAAAGCAGTACTTATGTTCCGGATGATGACGATGTGGATCCGGAGCTGCTTGAGATGGAAAAACTCATTGATGACCTTAACGCAAGGAAGAAGACCGACAAGAGCTTTGATGACAGACTTAACAAAAAGCTTGACAACAATGATGACGGATTTGGAAATACTATCGAGCTTGGCGATACATTAGAGTTCAGTCTTGATGATAAGATCGATGTGAAAAAGGTTGATAAGGATACTGATTATGATGATGCGATCAATTCTGTCGATGCTCTGAACGAGACTGTTCATAAGAAAGAAATTGATTCAAAGGCTAATCATCTCGCGAAGGATCTGAGAAAAGAACTTGCGGCGACTATCAGTGGTCTTGTTGAAGAAGATTTCATGAGCAGAGGTCTTTTTGATGCTGGGTCTGATGATGAATTCGGAACCCTTGATATCGAAAAGAAAGCTGCGGAGCAGGACGTTACTACGAGGATCGCATTTAATGATGTGATGTTCGGCAAGGATGACGCAAGGGATATCAAGAGAAAAGAACAGATAAAGAAGGAAGCCGAAAAAGAAGCAGCAAGAGAAGCGGCAAGAGAGGCGGCAAGAGAAGCCGCTGAAAGAAAAGCTAAAGAGGCTGAAAGAAAGGCTGAAGAGGCTGCGGCAAAGAAAGCTGCCGAAGAAGCAAGGAAAGCAGAAGAGGCCGAGAAGAAGG
>CACZSY010000283.1 GCA_902783965.1 uncultured Lachnospiraceae bacterium | reverse complement strand
TATACCATATAAGGTGACTTTTATGCTATTTTTATTATGAGTTAAGAGGAGATTGGTGCGGTCGGAAAGACTTTTTCAGCAGTCTCGGACGGTTCTCTGTCTCCATAACTATTTACAAAGCTTTGCAACGACTTCGTTGATAACTTTTCCATCTGCTTTACCTTTAAGTTCAGGCATGACAGTCTTCATGATCTGACCTTTGTTCTTGGTTGCGACCACATCAGCAAATTTTTCTGTCAGCACAGCCTCAACTTCCTCGGCAGACAACAGCTTTGGAGCAAATTCTTCCATAACCGCCAGACGGTTGGTGTACTGCTGCATTAACTCTGTTCTGTCAGCAGGGCAGGTATCGATCTGCTCCTTAACAGTCTTGATCTCTTTTAAGACAGCCTGATCTACCAGGTCATCAGGAATATTATCACGACATCCGTTATCAATGGCAAGTTTCTTAGCCGCAGATACCAACAGGGAAATAGATTCCTTTCTTTCCTTGTCGTGAGCTTTCATCGCTTCGACCATAGCCTTATGTAATGTGTTAAATTCCATGTATGATTCCTCCTTGAATAATAAGTTAGCTTCTTTTTGATTTTAAAAGGTATTATACCATGAATTTTTCAAATTCATGGTCGACATATGCACGGAGCTTCGCCCCCTTAAACGATTTGCGTTTATTGTACCACAAGTATTTAATAATGGTAAAGAGCAGATGGAATCCCGGGACGAAGTAAGTGTACCATAGAGATTGGAATCCCGGGACGAAGTTAGTGTACCATAGTTATTATGACACTTTATTTTAAAGGTCGTCCATAGACATCACGCATCGTGCCTTTGGCAATCTTAACGATGTCGATAACATACCATACAAGACAACCGCCGGCGGTGATAAGCTTTAATAAGCCCAGCTTGACATATCCGAGATAGATGAGATCTATCCCAAGGACTCCGGTGTAAGGAAAGATTGTCAAAAACAGCGCAACTTTTCTGCTCTTTAGTTGCTTTGTGTGAAGATTATCGTTTGTGTTGCTCTTGTCGGAAGTGCTCTTTTGTTGATAATACTCAAGGTCCTCTTTGTATTTTGCAGCTAATTGCTTTCTGATCTCCCGGTTCTGTTCATCAATTTCTTTCCAATGCGCCCAACGGCTCCTTACGAGCAGCCAGGTTATTACAGGATTTAATAAACAGAACAGGGCAGGAAGCCATAAACTGATACTCAATGAATAAATAGCATTTATGATCGCCGCGACAAACACGATAAAATAGCCTGCTTTTTTACCGCACATTAAAACAATGTATCCTGCAAGCATAACTACATAAGGAAGGATAACCAGCATCTGTTGAGATTCTGTTAATGAATTCAAAGGTTCATAAATACCGCTTCCAAAAGCTACGGCTCCTAAAACTATCACAGCCAAGTTTGCAACGATACAAAACGATATCCAGATCCTTGTCAATAAAGAAATTTTCTTCTGCATTGTTGATAGACTCCTATAAAAGATTTGTGTTTGGACTAGCGAAGGTTGACTTATTAGTATAATAACTGTTTGGAATTGTTTTGTATAGTGAAAGATTAAAATCGATGTGTATTTTTATCAGGTATGCTGTTATGGTTTGCGCATGTAAGATATTTTAGAAAGTCTGAGTGTGAAACCAGGAAATTGGAAAGTGACATGCAAGGGATGAGGGAAAAAAGTACGGGCGAAACGATGAAAACATGAAAAGACCCGTACGGAATCCGGTGGACAGTACGGGCGAAATGATAAAAACATGAAAAGACCCGTACGGGATTGTAGAAACAGTACCTGTCCCAGAAACATATATTTGAACATGTTAAGTGATCATTTTATGGCAATGCAACGCACAAGTGCGCATTGCGCCTGGCGGTTGCTTGATGTTTTGTTGGTTGAAAGCTACTATGTAAGCATCAAACGAAGTTAAGGAGGCAAATTAAATGTTAAATGAAAATCTTGCAAAGGTAAGAAAAGAAAGAGGCTTGACACAAGAGGCTTTGGCGATCAAGCTGAATGTAGTAAGACAGACAATTTCAAAGTGGGAAAAAGGAACGGCGGTACCTGATGCCGACATGCTTTGCAGAATTGCAGATGCATTGGATGTACCAGTTGCTACTCTTCTCGGGAATACGGAGCAGGAAGAACAGCTGGATATATCATCGATCACAAAATCATTGGCACAAATAAACGAACAGCTTGCAGTAAGAAATCGGCATTCAGCGAATGTGTGGAAAGTATTGTGTTTATTATGTGCAGTTGCTCTTATCGGTGCAGGCTTTATATTAGGAAAAGAAATAATTAAAACAAATCGTGAAATAAATAATGAGACGTCTGAGTTTAAATTACCGGATATAATAAAAGTGTCTGATACCAGATTTATTTTTGAGGATGAAGAGTTAATCTGTACATTTGTCCCAAGTGTTGGAAATAAGGGTATTACTTATAATGTCACTCTGCGTTGTACTGATTATGACGATGAACCGGAAGTCACAGAAACTGCAAAGTACAAAAACGGCATATGCTCTGTGACATTTGATAAAAGCAAACTGCATGTAGGATTCAGGTATTCAGTAGTAATGAATATAGAATATCATGGAGAGGTACGAAATGTAGTATTGGCAGAGAATTTATATTTTGAAAGTGATAACAGCAGTGGTTGGACATATCCAGAAGGTTAGGGAGGAAGTAGTTGTTACCAGAAACGGCAAGGAAGCGGGGAAATTCATTTCGAGAGATACAACGTTTTCTTATCTGACTGACTCATTGAACGAATAGCGATATTTCAAATGATAAGGGAGAGAGGCAGAGGGCTGTATTTCTTCCAGCAAAAGCAATCTTTGATGCCGCAAAAGAAGGCGACGAGCTTGCAAATGAACTCGTTGAACAGCTCGGAAGCTACTTAGGACTTGCCTGCTCACACATTGCAGCTGTTGTAGATCCTGAAGCATTTGTAATCGGCGGCGGAGTTTCAAAGGCCGGCACAATACTTACAGATCTTGTTAAGAAGTATTATGAGCAGAACGTAATGTGCGCATCCTCGTGGAGCGTGTATCTCTGAAGGAGATATACATGAATATGGTCCTGCCTGCACGGGTATCTTTGAAGGACGGTTGCGGCAGCGGATAAAGATGTTCTTATTATAGAGTCATCATACCGCCGCCGCAAAGCCTCTTTAGATACCCCGTACCGGCGGGACCTTTGGCTTAAATAGCTCAGCTGTGTTCTTTTGTCAGCGCAAATTCAAAGAAACATATTGCACATTAATGTACAATATGGCATAATTAGTTTGCGCATTGCTGTATATTTCGTTAAATAATAGTTTGCGCATTGCTGTATATTTCATTAAATAATAGTTTGCGCATTGCTGTATGTTTCGTTAAATAATAGTTTGCGTACTGCTGTAAATTTTGCTAAGCGTTAGTTTGTGCACAATTAATAAGGAGTGACCTATGGAAATAAAAAGAAATATCTATTATAAGATGGTTGAGTGGAAAAATGAGACAAAAGGGACGAAGGCGTTATTGATCGAGGGAGCCAGAAGAATTGGTAAATCGACGGTTGCTGAAGAATTTGCCAGGAATGAATACAAGTCTTACATACTGATAGATTTTAACAAAGCAAGGAAAAAGATAAAAGATGCATTCGAATCTCTTGATAATCTGGATGTTTTTTTTCAGACATTGACGCTTGAATATAATACAAGGTTGTATCCAAGAGAGTCTTTAATAATATTTGATGAAATTCAGAAGTATCCAAAGGCCAGAGAGGCAATAAAATATCTTGTTGCTGACGGAAGATATGATTATATCGAGACCGGATCATTGATTTCTATTAAAGAAAATGTAGAAAACATAACAATTCCATCAGAAGAACGGAAAATGAAGATGTTTCCGGTAAATTTTGAGGAATTCATGGTATATATGGAAGAAGAAATACTTCTGGAATACATAAAAGAGTGCTTTGAGAAAAAACAACCTTTGGACAGACAGCTACATAGTAAAGCCATGAATTTGTTTATGGAGTATATGCTTGTTGGTGGAATGCCCCAGGCAATAGTAGCATATAAGAAAAACGGAAGGGATTTTCATGCGGCTGATGTTGAAAAGAGGGATATCCTTGCCCTCTATGAGGATGATATCAAAAAAGCTGCCGGGAGATACAAGTCAAAAGTGTCAGCTATTTTTGATAATATTCCGGGTTTTTTATCAACGCATGAAAAGAGAGTTGTATTAAGTGAAATTGATAGTAATAACAGGACTTTTGACCGTTATGATGATCCTTTGTTTTGGTTGGGAGATTCTATGATATGCAATCTTTGCTATAAGTGTAATGATCCCAACGTGGGACTTGCATTAAACAAAAATGATTCATATGTTAAATGCTATATGGGGGATACCGGATTACTTGTCAGCCATGCATTCAGTGAAAATGAAATCATGAATGACCAGCTTTATAAGCAGATAATGGATGGAAAACTGTCATTAAATAAGGGAATGTTATATGAAAATATGATAGCACAGATGATCACGGCATCAGGACGCAAACTTTTCTTCTATACAAGATACAACAAGGAAAAGCATAGGAATGACATAGAGATAGATTTTATTATCTCAAATGAAAGCAAAACAAATTTTAAGATCAGTCCTATAGAAGTAAAATCATCAAAAAACTATACTACATCGTCACTGGGAACATTTAAAGAACTCTTTAAGAAAAGGATTGATAAGCAGATAATAGTACATCCTAAAGGGTATTCAGAGGCAGATGGGGTTATCAAAATCCCTCCATATATGATGCACTTAATATAATGCTGGTGCATCTCTACCTAAGAAATAAATGAATACGGTCCCACCTGCACGGGGATCTTCACAGGACGGTTGCGGCAGCGGATAGAGATGTTCTTATTATGGAGATATCACACCGCCGCCGCAAAGCCTCCTCAGATACCCGTGCAGGCGGGACCTTGTTTTGTGGAAGCTATATGTTTTGCGGGAGTATGCGTGTGAAACCGAGGAAATGGGATTTGACACGTAGAAGATGAGGAAACTAGTGCGTGTGAAATCTGGAAAATGGGATTTGACACG
>CACZSY010000282.1 GCA_902783965.1 uncultured Lachnospiraceae bacterium | reverse complement strand
TATACCATATAAGGTGACTTTTATGCTATTTTTATTATGAGTTAAGAGGAGATTGGTGCGGTCGGAAAGACTTTTTCAGTGGTCTCGAACCGTCTCCTGTCTCCTTCCTGTCTCCTTCCGTTGATTTTATCATGATTTATGATAGAATTGATACATAATTATATTCAAGATAAGAGAGACTATTGAAATGAAAAGGATTATCACTGCAATACTGATCACACTAATGCTTCTTCCGATACTTTCGGCATGCTCACATAAGCCTGAGGAAAACAGCGCAGAGGCAACTCATACCGCGAAAGCAACCGTCAAGCCTACGGCGCCTGCGACAGATCCGACAGAAGCCCCGACGCCCGTGCCGACCGATACGCTAACTCCGACCGATGTGCCAGCTCCGACCGATATGCCTGCTCCGACCGATGCGCCCGCTCCAACGGAGGATCCGATTTCGGCAGAGGCTCTCGTACTGGCTAAGGAGCACGGGCTGACCGAAGAGGATCTGCACGGCGAGTACGAGCTGTTCCTGAGGTTCAGCAAGACCGTGGAAGGCAATTCCGCCCTCGGCAAATACAAGGAATTCGTTTATCTGATATTCCCCGTAGTCGCAGACGCGTCGCCATATATGGATCCCGATCACTTTTTCGATATACTCGCGGGTCTCAGCTTCAACGATTGTGTGCTGGAACCCGGCATTGCGGGTATGTACACCGGCGGTGAGAACAGAGTGGATATCAACACAGAGATAGATTCGTACGACTCCTATCACGTTCCGGAGGTCGTGTTCCATGAGCTTATGCACTTTGTCGACTTCAACGTCAGCAACGAATATCCCGCAATCTATTTGCTGAACGGAAAGCGGCTCAATACGATTGAAATTGACGAGCTGTCCGAGGAAGAGATGGAGCAGGCCGTAGCCTGCTATGAACCGGAAGTCATAACCGAGGGCGGAGCGGAGTATTTTACCGCCAAGTATTTTGCCGGAGCGGAGCGGGCGTATTTCATCCCTTCCCAGTTCCTTGCGGGAGTCGAATACATTTTCGGCGAGGAAAAAATAAAAGAGCTCTTCTTCAGTAAGGATTCAGGCGTGGTGCTGGCGGAGCTTTTCCTTGCAGCGGGCTATTCCAAAGAAAAGTTCTACAACGCCAACCAGACACTGAACTTTCTAACAAATTCGGTTGGTCACGGCGAGCCTTCGGTCTACATCTCACCGGAGGACATGCTCATCGACTTATATGAAAGCAAGCTCGGCAGTGGCTGGAAGACCGACGAAGGCTTCCTGTACATACTTAAAGCCATTAACGGCGTCGCAGGCGAGGATTACCTGCGCAGCGAACACGCAGATTTTCTGCGCGGTGTCGAATTTAGGACATGGGCGCAGTACGACGCTTTTAAAGATAAGCTGTTTGGCGGATTTCCTTTCCAGCCGGATCTGAGGTATCTGCCACCGACTCCATTTATAAGCGGCGGCCGCCTTATTTTGGGATCGTTTGCGGAATGGACTGATCCGGAAACTAAGGAGCAGGTCCGCGGAACGTTGTCTTTGGACTACGACTTCGGCTCGGGAACTCTGCTAGGCTATAAAACGATCGATTTTGACGCGCTGACAAACCGTTATTTCGGCTGAGACGCTGAGGAGACAGGGGGATGGTGCTATGGGCAGCAGCGTTATCACAATGACTAACATAACCAAACGCTTCAAGAAAGCAGAAGTCGTTAAGGATTTCAGCCTTGATGTAAAAAAAGGCAGTATTACGGGATTGATCGGTCCAAACGGTGCAGGGAAGACCACGATCATAAAGATACTGGCAGGACTTATTTATCAGACATCAGGTACGATCCAATTCTATGAAAGCTGTGATGATCTTGATGTAAATCGCAGGAGAATGAGCTTTATGATCGAAACACCGATCGTTGACTACAATATGACTGCATATGAAAATCTGAACTATATAAGATATATCAGAGGCTATCCTGACAAAAATCGGATAGATGAACTTCTTGACATTGTTGAGCTCACTGATACAGGGAAAAAGAAAGCAGGAAATTTTTCTCTCGGTATGCGTCAGCGGCTCGGTATAGCAATGGCTCTGCTCTCAAAACCGGAAGTGTTTGTGCTTGATGAACCTGTAAACGGACTTGATCCTGAAGGCATTGTTGATGTCAGGAGGATACTGCAAAGACTCTCAGATGAGCAGGGCGTTACGATACTGATCTCAAGCCATCTGCTTTCCGAGCTTGCGGAGCTGTGTACCGATTTTTCTATCATCAGAAAAGGTGAGCTTGTTGAGAATCTTAGCCACGAAGAACTGCAAAGCAAATGCAGAAATCATATCGTTTTAAAGACTAACAATATTGAACGTACCGCTGCCGTACTTGAAGAAAAACTGTCGATCGGTAACTATAAAGCATCAAATAGCGGCGATATTATGATATACGAACAGCTTGATAATATAGAAACGATCTCAAAGACGATCACTGACAACGGGCTTATCATTACAAAGCTGTATGAGGCCGGACAGTCATTAGAGGAATATTATCTCGAAAAGGTGGGTGGCAGTCATGATTAACTATATCAAGGCAGAATTATACCGCATTACAAGAGGAAAAACCGCTATTAACTGGGTAGTTTACATTTTCATTGATCTGCTTTTGATCATTACTACTCTTATAAATAATCTCCGTGCTCCTACATATCAGACAGTAGCTGCTTCTTTCCCAATAATGTCTGCGATCATAGCTATGGTTCCCGGGGCAATGATAGCAAAACATTATGGTAACCGAACTGCTTATTACGAGATAATGATCGGTACAAATATTCATAAGCTGATATGTTACAGGCTTATAGTCTATATTCCGATTCTGACAGCAGTATATTTTATCCCCGTCAGTGTTGCTGTGCTGCTCTTTGACCATAGTATTTCTACATTTATTGCAATAGGCTTACTGTATCTTATCTTTTTAAAAATGCTGTTTTTAGTTATCGGGATAACAATGATGCTTAAAACACAAGAGGGTGCAATAGTCCCATATTTTATTATGATGATCGAATCGATGCTGGCTGTGTTAGCTCTCAATTCCAATAACGATGGCCTGCGTATTGCAATGACAGACGGCATTGCATCTGTATTCGGCTGGTTTTCTGCTACGGAATGTACGCTTATCTCAAACGGGATATCTCCGGAAGCTGTTTCCATAAAGATCATTATCAGTTTTATTGCCGAAGCAGCGCTTATGTACGGCTTTGCCTATCTATCCTACAAGAGGAAGTGGAACATCCGGACAACGATAGGCGCTCGTGTATAGAACTGTCGCAAATATTGCGACAGTTCTAATCATTTGGGGGAAGTGCTCCTTAGGAGTTTTCAGATAAGTTATAGTTTACAGTAAAGAGACTTCATCACCCGAATGTACATACTGAAGCTGTTCGCCCATTGCATGTTTCATTATCTTATATGCCGATTCTCCCGTACAATGGCAGGTATAAAACAATGTAGGATATTTTGTTAATTTTCTTCCGATATCCAAGACTTCCCGCAGTTCATCATCGGTGTATTCTGTTTTTTTCATAAGATGAAATCCACTGATAACCACATCTGGATAAGAGTCATACTTCTCCTTGTAAGCGTCAAGAATGCTTAGTATCCCGTTATGGGCACAGCCTGACATAAGGATCTTTTTGTTCCCGTCATTTATCACAAGAAAATGCTCATGCCTAAAATCATCTTTAACGTATTCTCCATTTTCTTTTACCAGAAGTCTCTTAAAGGAACCTGGTGAATGCACCTTTTTCGTCCATCTTCTTGATACCCTGAAGCTCGGCATCCAGGAAGATATCATTCAGGAGATCATAAAGGGAGTTCAGATGTATCTGATTTATGCCTTTGCGATCCTTGATTAAATTTTGAGAACAGGGGGAGCCTTATCTAAATGACATTGGTACCGTTTCCCTTGAGCATGAAAGCTATACATGCTATTGGAAGAACTGTCATGTAGATATATGTCTTGACCCGGGGGTTGCACAGATCATTTTCGAGAGCAAAGAGGGTAAACCGTTTTATATCATGATGACGCATTTTCTTAAGGCGCAGCTTGATAATTTCTCTCACGACCGATTCCGCAGCGCATCGAGCAGTATGAATTGTCTTTATACATATATTGACGCTTTGGATAATACTAACTACCGTAGTGAATCGGACAAGCTTTCAACCTTGTCAAGAGTGATAGGTGATAAGAAAATTAAAATGCCTGCATCGGAAAAAAGAGTAACCTCACTTGATAAAGAAGAGTATCCACACGATCCGGAAGAACTTTACAGTTGTCAGATTTTGCAGTCATTAATATCTTATACTTTTCTCATTAATTATCTTTGCAATTTTGTTATATGTTTTTTCTCGTACGCCGGCTCTTTCAAAATATCGCTCTTTGTTATTTGAAACAATCAATATTTCGTCTATTATTCTTTTGCATTTTACAGAAGAGATACCCATACTTTTTCCGGCACCAATTAAATCATCAACAACTATGTTATCTGCTTTTCCATTAACTAGCATTTGATGGGCCTTTAACCATTTATTGTTTATATTATACGAAAACGTAATATCATACGCAGGAGCTAGCTTCCAGGAACCATTCCTATCCATTAGGAATGATATATTCTTTACATGATCATCCTGATTGACCATAATAACGTTAAATACCATT
>CACZSY010000281.1 GCA_902783965.1 uncultured Lachnospiraceae bacterium | reverse complement strand
GTATTGACTAACTCCAATATAGTTGATGAGTGTTTGGGTAACGATGATTATGAAACTATGATGTTTTTTTGTATTACAAAACCATCAACAGTTGAGTTTAGACATGAATCATTTACCATAACACAAGATGGAAGGCGACATTGTAATATGGTAAGCGGAGAAAGAGCAGGAGATTATTTAGAAAACTCTGTTGATAAATCATATGGAACTACTTCCGGTAGAATTGATCATTCTAAGGATCATGATGTATTTTGTTATATTCCGACTCAAACGAGAGATTATACTGTTTTTACAAATACTATTAATAATAATTATGCAGATATTAATTGTTCATTTTATGATGGGGTTGGAACATATTGGCAGAGTGATACTTCTACAGGTGACGTATATATTACTTTAAGGCTTGTGGCAGGAAAAAAATATTTTATAGATATCTGGGATAACAATGAACGACCGGTAACTAAGTATAACTTATCAATATATTAATATAAAAATATAATTGTACAACAACCGAAGGTGGTAGAAAGGAGAACAGTTATGAAAAAAAATATTGCAAAATTTATGATAACAATTGGAATTGCTTTTACATGTATGTCGTGCAATTTAATAGAATCGGAGACTGAGACTGAGACTCAGCCCCAGAAAAAAGAAGTAGTTGATAATGAGGATAATTCAGATAACAATGAAGAATCATCAATGATTCAATTCGGTGAAAATGATAGTATCACCCTTCCGGACAGTAAGTATGGAATAAAGATTAATAAACATGGAGATCTACTGGCAGCCGATTATGATGAAGAAGAATCAGAAAGAATATACAATGAGTTAAGTGAAAAGGAAATAGAAGCACAAAAAAGCACACATTTCTATATAGGATATAAAAAGTTATCTGAAGAAGTAACTAATAAGCTTTTTGAATTAAAAGAAGATCATAGAAATTATTATGGTTTACCGATCAGTTGGACTCCATATAGAGAATTACTAGCTGTGGGAGAAATAAAGCCGATTACAAACAGGATTACTTTGGATGAAGTAAAACAATTAATCGATACTACAGATAATTTTGAAGAAGTTGAAACTAAGTTTGTTGAAAGACAGATAGTTCCTGATCGTGTGATCAATGAGTATGGCGGCTTAGTCAAAGAATATTGGTTTGATGATGACGGAGAAGAATATATAGAAATATTTCAAGGTTCAGCTTATGAACCGGTAAGTTCAGGCAATGAATGTATTTCATATAAAGTAAAGAAAAGAACTGAAGATCGTTGGCAAACTGTGAAAAACGAAGTTCTGGCTGTTTATAATAAAGATT
Organism: uncultured Lachnospiraceae bacterium; assembly: GCA_902783965.1. Classification (GTDB taxonomy): domain Bacteria; phylum Bacillota; class Clostridia; order Lachnospirales; family Lachnospiraceae; genus RUG11200. The sequence goes on along the minus strand of CACZSY010000281.1, from coordinate 2,210 downwards.
TATTAAAAATAGACAGTAATAAAGAGCTGTTATTTTATATTCAGGGGGGTAAAGCGATTATACCCGGAAGCAAAAGCGAGCTTAAAGTAGGAATTAACGGAAATCTGTATTCTGCGGATTATGATGAAGAAGAGTCAGAAAGAATATATAATGAGTTAAGTGAAGAGGAAAAAGAAGCACAGGAGCACTTACATTTTTATCTGGGATATATGAAGTTGTCTGAAGAACAAAACAAAGCTTTGTTGGAAATTAGAAGGAATTGGAGAGATAATTCTAGTATTATATATGGATGGACTCCATATCGAGAGCTTTTATCTATTGGTGAGATAAAACCATTGGAAAGCAGAATAACATTGAATGAAGCGAAAGAAATAGTAAATAATAAGACTTCTGCTTTTGATCAAGCGCTTATTGAGTTCGTTAAAAAGCAGCCTGTTCCGGATTATATTTCAATTGGTGAATCAAGAGTCTGGTATAGGGAATACTGGCTTAATGAAGACGGAACGGAATATATATGTATGACCAGACAATTTAAGGATAAGATCAAATCTGGAGAATACAGTCTGGATGATTATTGTCTTAAAAATACAGCTGGAAAATGCTCAATAACTTATGTGAAGAAAAAGGAGTTATCTGAAAGCGTGTTTGAAACAATAACAGAAGAGACCCTTGCAAGCTATGATGAAAATATGATTATAGATGGGGCAATGAAGGTAAAATGACTCATATCATTTATGAATGTGAAGAATTTACCGATGCGGTCATTTTAAGAAATGTAATGAGTTTTTATGTGAGAACGGGTTAAGTATTATAGACTGGCAGATAGAAAATATAAGATAAATAACGAGCAGGGAAGATTGCATCTTCCCTGCTTGTTTATGCATACGTCCGGCGTAAGGAAATATGTCGATTTATTCCTGCTTCGCCGCATTAAGATTCTTATTGGCGGTTGCCAGCATAAGCTTGATCCTGTTGAGCTGGTTTACTTCACTTGCGCCCGGATCGTAGTCAACAGCTACGATATTGGCTTCGCTGTGAGTTGCCCTGATCCTTTTTATTACGCCTTTTCCAACGATGTGGTTCGGGAGGCAGGCAAAAGGCTGAGCGCATACTATATTGGTAACTCCGTGTTCTATAAGTTCAAGCATCTCTCCGGTTAAAAACCATCCCTCACCGGTCTGGTTGCCTAAGGATACATAATCCTTTGCAAGCTCACCGAGATCTTCGATCTTTGAAGGAGGATAGAAGCGTCTGCTTTCTTCGAGGGCTTTAACTGCTTCCTTACGATAGCTTTCAAGTATCTTTATTATAAAGAGATTGGTGAACTCGTCCACGCGGCTCTTTCCGAAATAAAGGTGCTTGTACTTATCATCATAAGAACAGTACATAAGGAAGTCCATAAGGTCAGGCATTACAGCTTCCGCGCCTTCGCTTTCCAGAAGGTCTACAAGATAATTATTGGCTGCCGGAAGGAATTTAACAAGGATCTCGCCTACGATACCTACCTTCGGTTTCTTTATATCAAGTATCTCAAGTTCGTCAAAGTCCTTAACGATGCCTCTGATATTGGCTTTAAAGGTCTTCTTGCTTCCTTTGGTTACATCTACAAGGCATTTATCTCTCCATTTTTCATAAAGAGCGTTAGCGCTTCCTTTTTCTTTCTCATAAGGTCTTACGGCATAGAGAACTCTCATAAAGAGGTCACCGTAGACAAGAGCCTGAAGGCATCTGTTAATTAATTCAAGGCTGAACTTAAATCCCGGATTCTTCTCGATTCCGCTGGTGCTGAGCGATACAACCGGAATGTGTGAAAGTCCGGCTTTTTCCAAAGCTCTTCTAAGGAATCCTATATAGTTGGTAGCGCGGCATCCGCCGCCGGTCTGCGTGATAAGGACAGCCGTCTTATCAAGGTCGTATTCACCGGACTTAAGAGCTGCCATTACCTGTCCAACAACCAGAAGGGAAGGGTAGCAGGCGTCGTTATTAACATATTTTAATCCGACGTCGGCAATATTCTTATCGTCACCGTTCAGCGCCACAGCGTTAAATCCACAGGAGCTGAAAGCACTCTGCAAAAGGTCAAAATGTATAGGCGACATCTGAGGGAAGAGGATGGTATAATCCTTCTTCATTTCCTTGGTAAATATTACTCTGTTATGAACGGCGCTTCCTCTTGGCTCAAGCTTTAGATTCTTTCTCTCCCTGTCCTT
>CACZSY010000280.1 GCA_902783965.1 uncultured Lachnospiraceae bacterium | reverse complement strand
TTGCGAGAAAATATATCGGAAGCGGTTATTTTTATCAGACAGCGCTTACCGATTATAAAAATGAAGACCGGTATACCGAAAATTCGGGAGCTTTCGCATGGTATGACGAGATATACGCAAGCTGTGACGGGACATTTCTTATCTTTGAAGACGGGCAGTATTTCTTTGTAAATACGGCGAATAAGATATTGTCCGGTAAATATTATAAAGCATCGACATTTACTCCCGACGGTTACGCGGTGGTCATAGACAAAAAGGGCAGTGAGGCGAGAGTGATCGATACGGATCATAAGACTGTTTCAACACTGAAGGGTGTAGACGACCTTGATCCGGAAAGCCATGGCCAGGCGCTGATAGTCTATTCTAAGGGTAAAATGCAGGTTGTGATACCGCAGATCTCGGAAGACGGAAAGGTTAAAAATGCCGCCGAAAAGTCGTCGGAAAGTTCAAAACCGTCTTCAACAGCAAAGCCATCAGGTACGGCTAAACCATCTTCAACAGTATCGCCTTCTTCTACCGACAAACCGGGAAGCGTGGTTAATGATATACTTTCTTACCATGATACGCATATGGGTAATTATGCGGAAGATCCGGGAATGATATCCGTCAGCGTATTCTATGATACGGGCTTCAGCATGGATGCCCACTATAACGGATATGGAATGGCCAATGAAGTATCGATAGATATTCCTGACCCGCCGGCAATGGATGGATTCGAATTCTTGGGATATGTTGTCTACTGTGATTATGATGAAGACGGCAATGTAACCAGGATATGTCCGCTTAAGGACGGTAACTTTGATTTCTGGGAATTCAAGCATCTTAAGCCGGGCGACAGAGGAGATGATGTAGAAGTTCATGCGTCGTGGAGATATAAATCCGATGATGATTCGGACGGACGTCTGATCATGAATGCCAACGGAGGAGATTTCGGTTCGGAACATGACAATAAGACGGAGTTGAGATTTACCACGGGAACACCGCTGGCTTCTTTGGGAAAAGTTTATCTTTGCACTTATCCTGAGCCTGTAAGAGAGGGATACGAATTCGCGGGATGGTACAGGGAAGGTTCCGAAGATGAAGTATTTTTCTTACCGGCAGTAAGCTTTATAAAATGGTATATCGGTGACGACGGAGAAGAGGTGCCTGACTGGAATACACCGAATTATGTAACGCTGTATGCGAAGTGGGTGAAGAAATAAAGGGCTGAAGCCTATTGATACAGTAGGTAGGTAATGATAAGATATTATATATTTTTAATGCGGAAAAGAGGTATATCGTGAACAGTATTATTAACGAACAGGAAATAGACGGGATCGTCAAGGAGATTCTTACTGATTTTGACAAAGGAAGAAATATCGATGAGATCGATATATACAATAAACCGGACAAAATGGAAGTACAGCAGCTGGTTGATAATCTTTTTCAGATAATATATCCGGGATATTTTAAGAACTGGTCTTATAAGATATATAATCCGAGGAACAGTTTTGCTGTAGTCATTGAAGACGCTTTCTATCATCTTAATAAGCAGCTTACGCCGGTTCTTGACTTTGCGGACAGGAGAGATACTTTGACGGATGAAGAAAGGGAGAGGGAAAGCTACAGGATATGCAAGGAATTTTTCAAAAAGATCCCTGCGATAAGAGAGATGATAGAGACTGATCTTCTTGCGACTTACAGCGGAGATCCGGCTGCGGGATGTTATGAAGAGATAATACTTGCTTATCCGGGACTTATGGCTATAACGGTCTACAGAATAGCGCATGAGCTTTATCTTTTAAATGTTCCGGTCCTTCCGAGACTTATGACGGAATATGCGCATTCAAAAACAGGAATAGATATTCATCCGGGTGCGACCATAGGTAAATATTTCTTCATAGATCACGGCACCGGTATCGTTGTCGGCGAGACATCTATTATAGGAAATAACGTAAAGATATATCAGGGCGTTACAATAGGCGCTCTTTCTACAAGGGGCGGACAGAAGCTGTCGGGAAAGAAACGTCATCCGACCATCTGCGACAATGTTACGATCTATGCGGGAGCATCGATCCTTGGCGGAGACACGGTTATCGGGGAAAATACAGTTATCGGAGGTAATACATTCATTACCAGATCGATCGACGCCAATACCCGCGTAAGCATGAAGAATCTTGAAATGGAATACAGGAGCAGCAATAATACATTAAAGACACAGGAAGTTGGACAGGGCGAAGAGTGGTACTATATAATCTGACTCAGTCGTGGAGTTATTCAATGAAACTTACGTAACGGAGCAAAAAATGAAAAATATACCTACTATATACATTATACTTATGCCTTATCTGATATTTGCTGATGTGTTCTTTGGCATGTATATTTTAAATAAGGAAAAGATGAGCGGAGCGGTCTTTATCCTGCTCATGTTATTATCATGTTTTTTATGCCTGATAGGTACCGGCTGCTGCATCGCATGCAATATGATCTCTTTAACATCCATGAGTGAGAAGCAGTCGGCGGTCAGAAATCTCATCATAAAGATCTGTCATATTCCTGCACATCTTGGAGTATTACTGCTGGCCGCCGGTTTTTTAAATCCGTTTCTTATGATGTTTGCATGGGTTCCGCTTCTGTGCGGCGCAGGACTTTATGTATATTCGGGCGGGGCAAATGTCAGTACCTGCATAAGGCTTGTGACAAATAAGAAATGCAGCGCCGGCGGAGCTGTCGTTTTGGGAGCGATGTCATTTGTCGGCATACTTGATATTATAGGAGCACTGATCGAGCTGATGAAAGCAGGTAAAGATCAGCCGTCACAGGCAGGCAAAGACTAATGATGATATAAGAAGATCCGATATGGATCATATAAAACAGAAAGGGATAAATCATGAAACCGGTAACAAAAGCAGATATAATAAATGCATTACATGAACTCGGGGTACACAAAGGACAGACACTTATGGTCCACACTTCACTTAGTTCAATAGGATACGTTTGCGGCGGAGCGCAGGCAGTGATCGAAGCACTGACTGAAACCGTAACGGAAGAGGGAACTTTAATGATGCCGACGCAGTCGTGGAAAAATCTTGATCCGACTGACGGCGTGCATTGGACAGTTCCGGAAGAATACTGGCAGATAATACGCGACAACTGGCCTGCATATGATAAAAGGATAACTCCTACCAATACTATGGGAGCGGTTGCCGAGATGTTTCGCCAGTGGCCGGAGAGTTTAAGAAGCGACCATCCGGCAAGGTCGGTGGCGGCATGGGGAAAGCATGCAGGTTATCTTGTAAAAGACCATGACCTTTCCAACATATTTGGCGAGGGTTCACCTATAGGAAAGCTTTATGAACTTGATGCAGACGTTCTTCTCATCGGTGTTGGTTATGATAAGAATACGTCGATACACCTTGCGGATGTAAGAGCGGAATATCCGGGAAAACACAACTGTACGGAGTACAGCGCCGTCATGGAAAACGGAGAACGTGTATGGAAAGAGTATGAGACGCTTTTTGTGGACGGAGAAGATTTTGTACAGATCGGAGAAGCATTTGAAAAAGAAAACACTGTTAAGAAGACCTTGCTTGGAAATGCGGAATTAAGACTGATGAAACAGCGCGAGCTGGTAGATTTTGCAGTGAGATGGATCGAAGAAAACAGGTAGAATGCATCCTGGATAAAAGAGATACAGCATAGTGATGATCCCATTGTATATAAAACAAAGGATTGCTAAGCAATCCGTTTTATATAAGAAAGCAGCGAAGCGGATTGCAAATTGACAATAAAAAAACAGTGAGGAAACAACATGAGCAGCAGTGAAGACATAACTGCAAAAAACAGTGAAAACAACGTAAATAACAGCGAAAGCAACAGCGGGAGAAACGATGAAGCACCCAGCCGTGACAAAATAATAATCAGGACCAGCATCATTGGAATCCTTGCCAATATCTTTCTGGCGGGCTTTAAGGCAGTGGTAGGTCTTACATCCAATTCGATAGCGATCGTAATGGATGCGGTTAATAATCTGTCGGATGCGGCCAGTTCCGTTATAACTATCGTGGGCACCAAACTGGCGGGTAAACAGGCCGATAGAAAGCATCCTTTCGGATACGGAAGGATCGAATATTTAAGCGCTATGCTTATCTCGATCCTGGTTCTTTATGCCGGAATAACCGCATTTACGGAATCGGTGAAGAAGATAATCCATCCGTACACTCCAGACTATTCTACAGCGTCATTGATAATCGTAACTTCTGCGATACTGGTTAAGATAGTACTTGGAAGATATGTAAAGGGAGTTGGAGAGAAAGTCAATTCAGATTCACTTATCAACTCCGGTGAAGATGCTACGCTCGATTCGGTCATCTCCGCATCGACACTTGCAGCGGCGGTATTATTTCTTTTAACAGATATAGCATTGGAAGCCTGGCTCGGTGCGATCATTGCACTCGTGATCATCAAATCGGGATTTGAGATGCTCGGTACAACACTTTCAAAGATCCTCGGCGAAAGAGTCGATGCGCAGCTTGTAAGGGATATAAAAGCGACTGTTAAGACTTTTCCGGAGATAAAAGGTGTTTATGATGTTATCATGCATAATTATGGACCGGATTCTTACAACGGTTCTCTGCATATAGATGTTCCTGAGTACCTGACCGCAGATGAAATTGATAAACTGATCAGGAAGATCCAGATTAAAGTATATAAAGAACATAACGTGATCCTGACTGCGATCGGTATTTATTCATTCAATGTGAATGATAAGGATGCAGTAGAGATAAGGACAAATGTCTCAAAGATAGCAACGGCAGATCCGCATGTATTACAGATGCACGGGTTCAATGTTGACAGAGAAGATAAAAACATGAGATTTGATATTGTCGTAAGCTTTGATGCAAAGGACAGAAAGAGCGTATACACTCAGGTATGTGAAAATGTTCAAAAAGCATATCCGGATTATCAGCTTCAGATTTCCATGGATATGGATTTTAGCGAAGTAGAGTGAGAAAACTCACATTTTTACAGGTGATCGCATCCCTGAACCGATCAATAAAAAAGTCAAGAGGAGAGTTATGATAAAACAGACGATAATACGAAGCAACAGAAAAACAATGGCGCTGGAGATAAGTCCGGAAGGTCTAATTGTTCGCACTCCTATTAGGGCGAGTGCAGCTGAGATCAATGAATTTGTTTTAAAACATAAGGATTGGATCGAACGTAAGTATAATAAGATGATCGAAAGGCGCAGGAAGCTTGAAGATGTCGAACCTTTGAGCATGGAAGATATCAGAAAGCTTGCAGATGAAGCATTAAAGGTCATTCCTGAGAGAGTTAAATACTATGCGCCAAAGATCGGCGTCACCTACGGACGGATCACTATCAGAAACCAGCGTTCCAAATGGGGCAGCTGCAGCGGAAAGAAGAATCTGAATTTTAACTGTCTTCTGATGCTGACTCCACCGGAAGTTATTGACAGTGTAGTGGTTCATGAACTATGTCATATTAAAGAGATGAACCATTCGGATAAGTTTTATGCCGAGGTACTAAGAGTTTTTCCGGATTATTGGAAATGGGATAAGTGGCTTAAAGATAACGGCGGAGAACTGATGATGAGGATGATCAAGCAGTAAGAGGGGAAATATTTATGGAGGTGCGAAAATATGGGAATATATCTTAATCCAGGAAATGAAAGATTCAGACAGGCCAGAAATTCTGTGATATATATTGATAAATCAGAAATGATCAAATTGACGAACGGCAAGCTTTCAAGTGAACAGAAGGATATCTGTATCAGTCGTCCGAGACGGTTTGGGAAGTCTTTGAATCTGGGGATGCTTGCGGCGTATTACAGTAAGGGATGCAACAGCCATGAGCTCTTTGATGATCTTTTGATATCAAAAGATCAATCCTATGAAAAGCATTTAAATAAATATAATGTCATAAGTCTTAATATGCAGAGCTTTCTGAGTAACAGTAATGATATAAATGAAATGCTGTCATTGCTGAGCCGGAGTCTGATGTATGATCTGGAAGATGATTTTGAAAGTATTAAACTGCGTACAGATATGGGACTTGTCTATAATCTAAGCAGAGTTTTCAGCATTAATAAAGAACCGTTTGTTTTTTTGATCGATGAATGGGATTGTGTTATGCGCGAACACATGAACAATAAAGAAGCTCAAAAGATATATCTTGATTTTATCAGGAGCCTTTTAAAGGATCAGCCGTATGTGGCGCTTGCTTATATGACGGGAATCCTTCCGATAAAGAAGTATGGTTCACATTCCGCACTTAATATGTTCTATGAGTATTCTATGCTTGAATCAATTCCTTTTCAGGATTATACGGGCTTTACAGGTGAAGAGGTCAGATCGCTTTGTGAAAAGTATGATGCAGATTATGAGAATATGAAGTTGTGGTATGACGGATATGATCTGGAAGGAACCAGACTATTTTGCCCGCGTTCGGTGCTTATGGCTATTGAAACTGATAAGTATTCAAATTATTGGACAAAGACAGAAGTGTATGAAGCATTAGCCAATTATATAAGTATGAACTATGACGGTCTTCATGATACGATTGAGAGACTTCTTGCAGGAGAAGAAATTGAGATAGACACAAACACATTTCAAAATGACATGATCACATTTAATTGTGCCGATGACGTTCTGACACTTTTGATCCATCTTGGATATCTGGCATATAAGTCCGATACAAAGAGGGTATTCATCCCTAATAAAGAAGTGCGAGATGAATTTGTAAGGTGTATGAAAAATTCCGGACTGTGGAAAGAAACTATAGATGCAGTTGTAAAGTCTAAACAACTGCTTGCAGATACTCTTTTGGGAAAAACAGATGTTGTTGCCGAACGAATAAGAGTAGTTCATGAACAGAACAGTTCGATCCTTAACTATAATAATGAGCAGTCATTAAGATTTATCGTGCTTATAGCATATTATTATGCGAGGGATCACTACAATATAATTCAGGAATTACCAGCAGGTGAAGGGTTTGCCGATGTGGTTTTCATACCGAAACCATTTACCGACATATCAAAATATCCGCCGATGGTAGTAGAACTAAAATGGGATAAGTCGGCAGAAGCTGCCATAGCACAGATCAAAGATAAAAAATATCCGGATGTACTCGGAGGGTTTGGTAAGACATTGCTTGTCGGGATCAACTATGATAAAGACAGTAAAGAGCACGAATGCGTAATTGAAGAGTATGATTTGAAAAAATGATCAATATATATGGAGGACAAGATTAAAATGAACCTTACAGTTGAAATAGCAAAAGAGATCAACAAGGACCATGTTACAGATGAGGCGCTCATCATTCATTCCCTGAATGTAAGCTATGCCATGAAAGCAATGGCAAAGCATTTCGGAGAGGATGAAGAGCATTGGGAAGCAATAGGATATCTGCATGATTTTGACTATCAGGAGTATCCGGAAGAACATCTGCAGCATACGGAAAAGGAACTTCTTGAAGCAGGAGTTTCAGAGGCTGATGTGCGCGCGATATTAAGCCATGGTTACGGCATAATAAATGATGTGGAGCCGGTTTCCAACATGGAAAAGAGTCTCTTTGCAGTTGATGAGCTTACCGGTATCATACAGGCATGCGCAAGGATGCGTCCGAACGGCATAACTGATCTTGAGGTCAGCAGTTTTATGAAAAAGTTTAAAGATAAAAGGTTTGCGGCAAAGTGTGACCGTGAGATAATTAAAAAAGGCTGCGAGATGCTTGGAATGGAAGTTAAGGAAGTGGCAGCCATCTGTATCGAAGGCATGAAGCCTTATGCAGCAGAGATAGGACTTTTGGGAACTGCAGCCTGTTAGGAGCACAAAGAAAAACGGAGACATTAATGAAAAAGATCGCAGACTTCATAGTTGAAAAAAGAATATATATACTTATAACGCTTTTGGTCATCGCCGGATTTTGTGCAACACTGATACCTAAGGTAGAGGTTAATACCGACCTGACCAAATATCTGCCGGACGATTCATCCATGAAGATCGGAATGGATATAATGGAAGAAGAGTTTCCGCCTGCACCGGCGGATTATACTATAAGAGTAATGTTCAAGGATCTTACAGATGAAGAGATAGTTTCAATGAAGGAGAAACTGCCTGAGATTAAAAATGTCAACAGCGTGGACTATAAAGAGGATGACAAGGATTATAACAGGGACGGATATACGAAATTCGTCCTGCATACTGTATATGAGTATGAAAGCCCTGAGGAAAGCGAGATAGAGGATACTCTCGAGAAGGATTTTAACCATGACGGTATGGAGTATAAGAATGATAACGTGGATACTCCTAATTTTCCAGTATGGGTTGGTATCAGCGCAGTTGTGCTGCTTACTATAATCTTGATAATCATGTGTGAATCCTGGGTGGAGCCGTTTCTCTTTTTGTTTACGATCGGAATCGCAGTTGTTATCAACCTTGGAACCAATATAATCCAGGGCTCCATATCCGAGAATACATTTTCTATCGCGGCGATACTCCAGCTCGTGCTTTCGATAGACTATTCGATCATTCTCACGAACCGTTACAGACAGGAGATGCCAAAGTATTCAGATAAAAGATCAGCCATGAAGGCTGCTATAGTGAGCGCTTTTTCGTCTATCTCAAGCAGCTCGCTGACAACTGTGGTAGGTCTTCTTGCACTTATATTCATGAGCTTTAAGATAGGTCTTGATATGGGCTTTGTAATGGCTAAGGGCGTGTTCTTAAGCGTTGTCTGCGTATTCCTGATCCTTCCGGGACTGGTCATCATGTGTACGAAATGGATCGACAAGACTGCCAAGAAACCTCTGCATGTTCCTACAGGCGGGATAGCGCGTTTCTGCAACAGGTTCAGGATACCGCTTACAGTGGGCTTTATCGCTTTGTTTGTTGCAGCATATCTGATCCAACGGCATACGGTCATAGCATATTCGATATCAAGTTTTGATCCGGTTGCGCAGGTTTTTCCTAAGAACGGGACGATCGTGCTTCTGTATGAAAATAAAGATGATGAATATGTGACGGCATTTGCCGATGAACTTAAGGAAAAAGACTGTGTATTAAGCGCTGCCAATTATTCCAACACCCTTGGAAAACAGTACAGCGCCTCAGAGATGACGGCTGCCATCAAAGAATTATCGGAGGGCATGGGAAGCGGTGATCAGTCCGGTTTTGAACTTAATGAGAGCATGATAAGCCTTCTATATATAAAGAAGTTCGGTCTGGGCCAGTCGGACAGCACGATGTCCATAGAAGAGCTTTTTAATTATGTTAATGACGAAGTGATCAACGATCCGGCATTAAGACCGATGATCGGCGACGAGATGGCTGAAGAAGTCAAGAACTATGCAAAAGATCTGAACGACGGTATCAGACAGCTTAAGGGAGACAGGTTTTCAAGACTGATCCTTACGGTCACTTTACCGGAAGAAGGGGAGGAAACGACGGAATTCTATGAAATGATGTATGACAGATGCAAGGAACTTAAGGGTGAATACCATCTTATCGGTTCTACGGCGATGAATTACGAGATGAGTCTGTCATTTGCGGGTGAACTGCTTTTCATAACGCTGCTTACCGCCGTTTCCATTTATCTGGTCGTGCTTATTACTTTCCGCTCGTTTATTGTTCCGGTCATTCTGGTGCTCCTGGTTCAGTGCGGCGTGTTCATTACGGTTTCGATCATAGGATTTCAGGGATACAGCATGTATTTCATAGCATTGCTGGTCGTTCAATGCATACTTATGGGATCGATGATCGATTACGGCATATTGTTCAGTAATTATTACCGCGAGTTCAGAAAAACCCTGGTCAGAGGCGAGGCGCTTAAGAAAGCCTACGAATGTTCGATACATACCATACTTACTTCGGGAATGCTGATAGTGACAGCGACCGCTATACTTTCAAAGTGCTACGGGGATCCTACGGTAGAGCAGATGTGCAAGACGATATCCATCGGCGCGGCGTGCGCGATCTGCCTCATATTATTCGTACTGCCGGGAATACTCGCGTGTCTTGACAGGTTTACGGGAGGAAAGAACAGGGTCAAGGCGTAAGGTTTATTCATCGAGGTCGTTTAGATGGCTGTAGTGGCTAGTTGTATATTTACCTTTTGGTTCAAAATCTAAGAACAGATTGGCGACTGCTTCTAAGTTTATGCAAAACATTATGTGTCATATCGTGAAGTTCGGAACAGTTAAATTCCACCTTGCAGGCATCGATACTTCGGAACGGTTAAATTCCACCCTTAAGTGGAATTTAGGATTGCAAATGAGTTTCAATAATTTACTTTCTGCTTCACTATTGACAAATAGCATAATAGGTGATAATATACCATCAATACGAAGGGAATAATCAAATGTTTTAGATTTATTATCAATGCAAAGAATATCGTTTAATAGGCATACTTACAGAAATGTAAGGGCGCAAAGCTCGAAGTCTAAGGTAAATACTATGATAGTTCGGCTGCAGTATTATATGCTGCAGTTTTTTATATGCACAAGGGGTGGGTGCGAAAGGAAAAATCATAGCTGATTGCCAAGGACACCACGGTGCAGGCGAGTAGAATCAATTTACTCTTCTTTACTTGGTTGCACATAGGTGTTAATGCAAAAAGGAAGTGTGACTGGCTGATGGAGATGAAAAATATGACACTTGATAGATATTTGCTTGGTATAATGTATTTTTTGATTAACATAAAGGATTCTTTATAAAAATCTAAGAATAACTCTTAAAACAGAGTCTAATTGTTACTAAAAAAAAGCATTAGTGTATTATTCTTTTGTATGTATAATTATTCTTAAAAAAAGGAGTTGTAAAAATGTTATTTATGAAGAGAAAAGGAAAGTATTTAGTTGCGATAGCCATTGTATTTTTGTTTGCTGGTATTGTTACAATTAATTTAAGGCAGATTAATGACGATGAAAAAGATTATCAACATATTGAAATACCTATCATTGAATTTCCGCAATATGCTGGTGAGTATAATGATGATATTATATTTGAGTTAAAAATGCTAAAAAAAAACAGATAATAAAAATAGGCTAAATGAAGTATATTTATTAGATGATAAAACTGATAATAATTCATTTGAAAACATTGTAAAAACAATGAAGTTTAGTAGTGATGATTTAAAATATAGTGACGATTTATTACATGTATATAAAAAAGAAGATAAAAATATAAAAATATATGCAAATGGAAGTTTTGATTATACATATGATAAGAAAAATGTAAACAATAATAAAAAAGAAATGAAAATATCTGATAAGGAATGCAGAAAAAAAGCAGAAGAATTTATGTTTTCAAATAATATTTTAGATGACAGTTGTGTATATTCAGATATGGGAAATACTGTAATTGAAGAAATTGGTGTAGAGGGTTCGGAGACAATCATATCAAAAGAAGTATATTTTACTAGAAAAATTAATAATAAAAAAGTTAAAGGAAGTAGAGCGGCTGTAGTTTCAATTGACGCTGATGGTGATATTTTACAAATATCTACAAATTATAGTTCTGTTGAAAAGAAAATCAAACCAAATAGAATAATTACAATAGAAGAAGCAATCGAAAATGCAAAAAAACTTGAGGGAATGATCTGTATGGATGAAAAAACAAATAAAGTTGTGATAGAATCTGTTGAAGTTGTTTACTGGGAAGACTCTTCATTTGATAGTAAGTGTAACACTATCCAACCTGTTTATAAAATCAATGGAAAATCATATGAGAATAATAATTACTTAGGTAAGTTTGTGGCATATGAACAAGCGGTACATTAATATGAAAAAACATATAAAAATCATAGTAAGTATTTTGCTAGCTGTTGCTACTTTGCTAATATTGTGTTACACATTTAAAGAAAAATTGATATTAAAAATTGAAGCTAGTGAAATTAAAAATGTATCTGTTTATTATTTCGACCAAAACCATGATACTGCCATTCCGATTGATATTGATAGTTTTGCTAAATACTATAATTCAATTAGCAATGTTAGCTCAAGTTATGGTGGTGAAACAACCCCTGATTCAAAAATAAAGATAGAGCTTTATTCTGGAACAATTATTGAAATATATGAAGATTTACATTATAAATACTCGCTTAACATATGTATTTATAATCCTGGAGAAAAAACAAAATGTTATGCAGGAGAACAAAAACAAATAAAAGAAATACTAAATGGAAAATATAAATAATGAATTATAAAAGATAAGAAAGGGAAAAATATGTGTAAGAAAATATTAAAAACAATGACAATATTAATCGTAGTAATGATTACTTTGGTTAATTTTAATAATACAAATACATATGCTATAACAGCAGGTGGAAGTTCTGAAACCGCATATAATACAGAAGGAAAATGCGAATGTAAAGATTTGAGCACATCAACGATGTTGGTAACAAATTTTCTAAATCGTTTAAAAAAGTATTCTGATTCTGAAGTGAAAATAAAATTTAATTATAAAGGAAACAGAGCATGGGAACAAGATATGAAACCTGGAACTTGGGTCAATGATAGTATAGATGATGTTAATATTGCAATATTCTGTGGACATGGATTTGCTGCAAACAGGTATCCTGGTTTTTCCCATAATGCTTTACATTATTACACATTAAATTCATACACACAATTTCACAAGAAGGAAACTGAAGATGGTGCCAATTTGACAACAACAGAGGCGAAATGGGGTAAAAAAGGAACTTCAACAAGATGGGTGATTACATTTACATGTAATTTTCTAAATACTATTGATCCGTCATATAATTCAATGATGCAAGGAATTAATATAATGATGGGATTTTCGAGCAGGATGTATATAAATCCCAGATGTGGAACAGCTTTGGGTTCGGATATGGGATTAGGTTGCAATATAATTGATGCATTTTTAAATGATAATGCAAAAAATCAATTATCAGATGAAGATACATATGCAAAAGTAATATATGCTGAAAAGGCAAGAAATGATACAATATATAACTATGCATATCCTAATAAACCTGATCCAATAGGTGGAACAACTAAATACTATTCAATTACAAGAAAAATACCGGCAAATTGAAAAAATGATACTTTGTAGGAGTGCAACTAAACGTAAGAAACTATCGTAAGTTAAAAGACTATTACTAACCATTCAGAGCACTTGTCAAGATTTAGAATTTTTTTTAAAAATAGTAGTGATTTTTTTCGGAATTCATGTATAATGTAGGGGTAAAAACTTGCAGAAAAGAGGTTAATCTAATGGCAAATATTGATTTAAGCGTTTATGGCATTACAGGAACCAGCGAGATCGTTTATAATCCTTCATATGAACTTCTCTTTGAAGAGGAGACGAAGGCAGATCTTACCGGCTTTGATGTTGGTAAGGTAAGTGAACTTGGAGCAGTTAACGTTATGACAGGTGTCTACACAGGACGTTCACCTAAAGACAAGTTCATCGTAATGGACGAGAATTCCAAGGATACTGTATGGTGGACAACCGATGAGTATAAGAATGACAATCATCCTGCTTCAGAGGAGACATGGAAGGCTGTTAAGGAGCTTGCTATCAAAGAGCTTTCTAATAAGAGACTTTTCGTAGTTGATGCATTCTGCGGCGCCAACAAGGATACCCGTATGAATGTACGTTTCATCGTGGAAGTTGCATGGCAGGCACATTTCATCAAGAACATGTTCATCCAGCC
>CACZSY010000279.1 GCA_902783965.1 uncultured Lachnospiraceae bacterium | reverse complement strand
CAATGCCGGTCATGAATATCCTGTGATCAGGCGGGCAGGCGGCGATTATGAACTGATTAAGGATAAACATTCGCTTGCACTTGCTGCCATGCCGACAACCAAAGCCAGAGAATATGAGCTGAAACTCGAAGCCGGCGACAGGATATTTGTCTATACCGACGGCGTTCCGGAAGCGACCAACGCGGAAATTGAACAGTACGGCACGAAGAAGATGCTTGAAACTTTGAACAGCATCAAGGACAAAAATGTTGTGGAAACGCTGTCTTATATGTCGGAGAACCTTGATGAATTCAAGGGAGAAGCAGAGCAGTTCGATGATATAACGATGCTGTGTTTTGAATATAAGAAGACGGGGCAGAGGGATTGATAAATAAAAAAGAATAATGATCACAGAGGAGCATCACATATCTATGAAGTTTTTTAAAAGTAAGGAAGAAAAAGAACTTGATAATATCATCGAACGTCTGAATATGAATATGTCTAACAATTATAAGGATAATGCGAGGGACAATCTGAAAGAACTGGAGGCTACGATCAATGCCTACAGATCGAAAGGAAGCGTTAAGCCTGAAGTATTGTCAAAATATGAATCTGAACTTGAAAAATACAGGGAAAAAATGAAAGGTTACAGTCACAAAGACCAGAAACCTTACTGGCATTAAAAACGTAATGAATCGGAAAAAGGGTGCGTGTGTCACAAAGACAGGAAACCTTACCGGCATTAAAAACATAATGAATCGGGAAAAGGGTGCGTGTGTCACAAAGACCGGAAAGATGAGATTAAACATATACATAAAGAATGGCAGCGGCAGCGCTGTCATTCTTTATATACAGGGGGGTTGCAGAAAAATTGCACAGACCGTAATCTGCTTTTGGCAACGTAATCATTTGATGGATTTATTTAAGGATTATTTAATAATTGGCATATTATGATGTTGATGAAAGCAAAGATAAAAGGAGTGAGATTATGTTTTTTGATATATTAAAACGAGATCTAAAACGCAAGAAAACGATGAATCTGATCCTTCTCCTGTTCATGCTGTTGTCCGTAACGTTTGTTTCGTCAAGCGTTAACACCGTGATATCGGTCATGTCGGCAACGGATAAATTTCTCGATGTTTCAGGGGCAAAGGATTATTTTGTTGCCACGATAGGAACACAGGCGCAGCAGGAACTGGATGAGAAGATCGGATCACTTTCATGCGTGGATTCGGTGAAGAGTGAAAAGGTGTTCTATCTTAATGAAAATTCGATCAGATATGACGGAAATATCGTTGAGATATCCTCGACAGGAATCCTTAACTCGATAGACGATATAGGAGTTAAGATCTATGACGGCAGCAAGAAAGAGCTGACCGAAGTCGAAGAGGGCGGGATCTATATAAAGCGCTCGGTTATGGAAAAAAATAATATTCCAATGGGCGCAAAGATCACCGTCAAGAGCGGCGGATATACGGGAGAGTATACTGTAAAGGGAATAATCCTTGATGTGCTGTTCGGCTCGGATATGATGGGAACGCCGAGATTTATCATAAATCAGAAGGATTTTGATAAATACACAGCAGGCAGCAGCGACGCAAAATATGATATGTATAAAGGACTTATCTATAATATCGGCACAAGCGAACCGGATACGGTGGCAAACAGCATAAGCGGGATCGACGGCGTGGCGTTTACTGCTTCAAGAAATGTGATCAAGACAACATATATAATGGACATGATCATCGCGGGCATTTTTCTTATTGTAAGCATTTGTCTCATAATCATCTCGATCGTGCTGCTGAGATTTACGATAGGATTTACCATCAGTGAAGAGTACCGCGAGATCGGCGTCATGAAAGCCATCGGTATTAAGAATTCAAAGATACGAAGTCTGTACATGATCAAATATCTTGCAATGGCGTTTGCGGGCGCTGTCATAGGATTCTTTACGGGGATCCCTTTCGGCAATATGATGGTGGAGCAGTCTTCAAAGAATTTTGTTACGGGAGATGATAAAAACTATTTTATCAATCTTGTCTGCACTCTGGCGGTATTTGCCGTTATCGGATTTTTTACATGGCTAAGCACCAGAAAGGTAAGAAAATTTACTCCTGTTGACGCGATCCGCAACGGTGAGAGCGGCAGAAGGTATAAGAAAAAAGGTTTTATCCGACTTTCGTCAGGCAGGCAGCAGCCGGTATTCTTTATGGCGGTAAATGATATCCTCAGCGGTTTCAGGCACTTTGCGGTCATGACGGTGACATTTGTTATCGGAACACTGATGATAACGATCGTACTCAACACCATTTCAACCCTACAGAGTCCAAAGCTGCTTGCGTGGTTTTCGATGGCGGACTGCGATATCGCTCTTGAGGACAGGGAAACAGCCGATAAATACAATAATCCGGACGGTCAGAGACTAAGAACGGAATATGTTAAAGAGATGGAGAAGACACTTGCCGACAACGGCATCCCGGCGCATTGCTTCGCGGAATCGATATTTAAATACTCAATAAAGAGCGGTGATAATAAGACTGTCTCGCTTTCCTTCATCGGTTCAAATACTACAACGGACATGTATTCTTATATATCCGGGACGGTTCCGGAAAATGAAGATGAGATAGCGGTCTCTTATATAATTGCCGACAGGCTGAATGTAAATATCGGAGATACCGTTATCGTTAAGACAGGAAAAAAAGAGAGGAAATTTATGATAACGGCTCTGTATCAGAGCATGAACAACGTGGGTGAGGGGCTGAGATTTAACGAAAGAACGGAACTCGATTTTTCCGACGCGCTGGGATATTTCAGTTACCAGATCAAATATACCGACAACCCGTCGGAAAGAGAGATGCAGAACAGAAAAGAGAAGATCGCGGAGCTTTATCCGGATTATACGATACGTACTGCCGAAGAATATATTGATTATTCTATGAGCGGGGTTGCGGGAATGTTAGCCGAGACTAAGAATTTCATAGTGGTTATAGTAATGCTTATTAATATTCTGGTGGTTGTGCTCATGGAAAAATCATTTTTAACAAAGGAAAGAGGCGAGATCGCCCTCTTGAAAGCGATTGGATTTAAGAACCGCTCGATCATATTATGGCAGACGCTGCGAATCGCTCTCATCATGGCGGCGGCAGTCCTTGTCGCGGCAGCCATTACAGAGCCGGCAAGCCAGCTTGCCGTTGGAGGCATATTCAGGATCATGGGCGCAAAATATATCATATTTGATACGGACATACTTGAAGTATTTGTGATCTATCCGCTGGCGGTATTTGTGGTCACGGTCCTTGCGGCCATGATAAGCGCCTTCGGAATAAGGAACATTTCGTCACAGGAAGTTAATACCGTAGAATGATAACAGACTTGTTTGAAAAGGTAAGTAATATAGAGAATCAGTGAAAGAAATGTTGTTTTCGATAAGTAAGAAACATTGAGAAAGAAGAAATAAATGTTAGTCGCGGCTGGCAAGGAACACAGAAAAAGAGAAGGAAATGTCAGCCGCAGGAGATAATACATAGTAGAAGAAAGGAGAAGATCCGCCGGGCGGATCGCGTGAGAAAAATGAGCAGGATATTGGAAGTAACAGACCTTTGCAAGACATATATAATCAATAAAAGACAGAATAATGTGCTGAAAAATGTCAGCTTTTCAGTAGAAGAGGGCGAGATGGTGGCTATCATGGGACCGTCAGGTTCAGGCAAGAGCACTCTGCTTTATACGGTTTCCGGAATGGACAGCATGACGGCCGGAACAGTAATGTTTGCCGGAAGAAATATTTCGCAGCTTAAACCGGATGAACTTGCTGAACTCAGGCTCGATGAGATGGGGTTTATTTTCCAGCAGATGTATATGCTTAAGAACTTAAGCGTGCTTGACAACATTATCCTTCCTGCAAGGCAGTCCAAAGTCAATAAGCTTTCGGCGAAGGAAAAGGCAGAGCGCGGGCAGGAGCTTATGAGAAAGCTTGGGATAATCGATATAGCGGATAACGACATAAATGAAGTGTCGGGCGGACAGCTGCAGAGGGCGTGCATCTGCCGCAGCATGATAAACGATCCGAAGGTGATATTTGCCGATGAGCCTACGGGAGCACTTAACAGACAAAGCTCCAATGAGGTAATGGAAGAACTGTGCAAGATAAATGCCGCAGGAACCACGATCATG
Source organism: uncultured Lachnospiraceae bacterium (assembly GCA_902783965.1). Lineage (GTDB taxonomy): Bacteria > Bacillota > Clostridia > Lachnospirales > Lachnospiraceae > RUG11200. The sequence goes on along the minus strand of CACZSY010000279.1, from coordinate 890 downwards.
CTTGTAACCCATGACGCAAAGGTTGCCGCGAAGTGTTCGAGAGTCCTCTACATCGTTGACGGTAATATCAAGGGAGAGTATAATTTAGAGGGAGCGGATGAAAGAACTAAGGAAAGATCCCTTAACAGCTGGCTGCTTGAGATGGGCTGGTAGAGGGGCGTCTCTTAAGATCATGTTATATGCACACGGGGTGCGCAGGAAGATTTCCGGCTGTCGCCGGGCGCACTCCGACGCGGTGGTAGGCTCGCCGATGGCGTTCTTGAAACTAAAATAGAATTTTGAGTCTAAAAAAATCAATTATATGGAGTTGATAAGATGCAGGATATTTTAGTGGTAGAAGATAATATTGAGATGGCTGCTTTGCTCTGTGATTTCCTCGAAGCGGAAGGCTATAGCGTTAAGCACTGCGCCGACGGCGAAAGCGCGCTGGATGTATTCGGCTCGGAGGGCGCAAAGCTTGTAATACTTGATATAATGCTGGGAGGACTTGACGGATTCGGCGTGTGCCGAAAGATCAGGGAGGATTACAATACTCCTATAATAATTGTGAGCGCGAAGACGCAGAAGGAGGACAAGCTCAACGGACTTATCCTCGGAGCCGATGACTATATAGAAAAACCGTATGATATAGATATCCTGCTCGCCAAGATAAAGGGAATCTTTGCGAGACGATATCAGAACGATGTGATCTCTGACGGATTTTTGAAGATAGATAAGAACAGACGCATTGCTTACAAAGAAAATGTAGCACTTGAGCTTACAACGAAAGAATTTGATCTATTATTGATGCTGATGGAGAATACAGGGAAGACTTTGAATAAAGATCATATTTTCAATAAGATTTGGGGATTTGACAGTTTCTCGGAACCGCAGACGCTTACGGTGCATAT
>CACZSY010000278.1 GCA_902783965.1 uncultured Lachnospiraceae bacterium | reverse complement strand
TGACAGGTACTGGGCTTGAACCCAGCACCTGTCAGAGAGTCACCCACCGCCCAAAGGGCAGTGGGTTTTCTCTTCGTTTTATAAATTATTATTCAGTTAATATTTCCTAACACCGAAACATAACCTGTGCTGTTGCCTGATCATTTTCAAATGTCAGATCAAACTCACCGTCATATTCATTGACAATTTGTCTTACACTTTTTAAACCTATTCCATGAAATTCCTTATTTTTCTTTGAAGTAGATTTTGTTATATTGGAACTGGTACATTTATTAACTATTTTGATCAAAAGAAAGTTTTGTTTTACGGCAATTTCAATATCAACATACGGTTCGCTTTCCTTTTCAGAGGCTTCGATTGCATTATCTATCAGATTTCCCAATACTGCTGCAAGATGTATATCTGAAACTGTACATTCCTTTGGCATAACGGCATTCACAATAAAATCTATATCTTTTTCCTTTGCAATGGCATACTTTGTATTGATCACAGTATCTACCGTACTGTTACCGGTATGTATATACTCTGCCCTGTGCATAAAAGCATTATGCTCTTCCTCAAGAAAGCTTGCTAGTTTTTCTTCATCTCCGTTTTTCAGCATTGCCTCCATAGCCAGAATTGTATTCTTATAATCGTGAATACTTTTTCTCCATAGCGAGAATGTATTCTCCTGCTCTTTTAATGAATGTTCAAGAAGCTGATTCTGATTAAAGACAAGTTCGTATTCTTTTCTTTTTTGTAAAGAATCAATGAAGTATGTAATACTAAAAAATATCGTTACTATCAGCATCAGGATGATTATAAAAAATACTGTCAGTGTAAAATTGGTATGTCCACTTTTATCTTTTGAATAATTAAAGTACAAAGAAACAGATATCAGCAGCAACCCGATGGATAAACCGGAAAATAAAAGATTCGAACGTGTACTGCTAGTCGTTTCCTTCGTTTTTATCTTTAAGATAATTATCTGTAATATCATGAGCTTTATCTATCCAAAGCTGTTCATCATCGCATATGTATATTATTATTTTATTACTATCTCCGCTGATCATTATTTTTCACTTTCTATGTAAAAACGGTACGCAAAGCTACATTTATGCAAAAAGTAACCTCGTATACCGTCCATATATTTTATCCACTTTATCTATTTCTCAAGCACCATTCTAGCGCATCCGTACATTCCCGCATCGTTTCCGAGGGTTGCGAGCTTGAACTCCTTGCCCTTTAATGCGAACATTACATTCTGCTCATAATACTTCTTAACAAGATCTGTAAGTATTGTTCCTGCCTTTGATACGCCGCCGCCGATTACAAATGCTTCAGGATCTACAACAGCTGCAATGTGTGAGCAGGCAAGTCCGAGGTAGCTTCCAAGCTGTTCCACAAGATCATTGGCAAGATCATCGCCTTCTTTTGCTGCATCAAAGATTGCTTTTGCTGAAAGATACTGGATATCGCGAAGCTTTGAAGGCTTGTCTGACTTTAATAAAAGTCTGTTGGCTTCTTTTACGATTCCTGTTGCAGAAGCGAACTGCTCAAGGCATCCTCTCTTACCGCATCCGCAGGTATCCTCTTCTTTATTGTTAACTGTAAGATGTCCGATCTCGCCGGCTGCCCCCTTGCTTCCTGAAAGGATATGTCCGTTGATGATGATTCCGCCGCCGACTCCGGTTCCGAGTGTCATCATTACCATGTTGCTGTGACCTACGCCACCGCCTTTCCACATCTCGCCAAGCGCAGCTACGTTAGCGTCGTTTCCAACCTTTACATTCTCGATACCAGAAAGATTTCTGACTTCTTCCGCTACGTTAAAGACGCCCCAACCGAGATTAACGCATTTAAGGACTGTACCGTCAGCGCATACAGGTCCCGGAACTCCGAGTCCGATGCCGATGATATCCTTCTTCGCGATCTTCTTCTCTTCCATCTTGGCGCTGATCGATTCAACGATATCGGTGAGGATCTTGCTTCCGCCCTCTTCCTTTCTGGTTACGATCTCGTAGCTTTCCACAAGCTCTTCCTTGTCGTTGAAAAGACCGATCTTGACTGTGGTTCCTCCGATGTCAACTCCAAAACAATACTTTGCCATAAGATAAATACCTCTCTTTCTTTATTTAATGTTATTATTCACTTTTCTTTATCATATTGCTGGTTACTCTGTTGTAAATTTCTCTTGCAGCATTGTAGCCCATCTTCTTTTGTCTGTGGTTAACGGCTGCAGACTCAACTATGATCGCGAGGTTTCTGCCCGGTCTTATCGGGATCTTATGACAAACGATCTTATTTCCGAGGAATTCCGTATACTGATCGTTAAGTCCGAGTCTGTCATACTCCTGCTCCCTGTTCCATTCCTCAAGCATTATGACCAGGTCAATAGTCTGGGTATTCTTAACATGCTCGACACCGAAGAGAGTCTTGACATCTATGATACCGATACCGCGAAGTTCAATAAAATGTCTTGTAATGTCCGGAGCCGTTCCGACAAGAGTATCATCGCTTATCTTTCTGATCTCAACGACATCGTCCGATACAAGTCTGTGACCTCTCTTGATAAGCTCAAGAGCTGCCTCGCTCTTACCGATTCCGCTCTCACCCATTATGAGCACACCCTCACCGTAAACATCTACAAGTACGCCGTGGATAGAAATGCTCGGAGCAAGTTCTTCATTAAGCCATCTGATAAGTTCTGCCGTGATGCTTGCAGTCTTTTTATCCGTCCTGAACACCGGTATATTTTTTTCTACCGCTGCCTCAAGGATCTCCGGAGCTACGGGAATGCTTCTGCAGAATACGACTCCCGGAACATCATGCTCGAATAAGATCTTCATCAGCTCCAATGCCTTAACCGGTCCCTGCTGGGCAAGATAAGCGTTCTCGACATTTCCTATGATCTGAAGTCTTCCCGCGTTAAAATAATCATAAAATCCAGCAAGCTGGAGCGCTGGACGGTTGATGTCCGCTTCCATAAGAAGGATCTCATCAAGATTAACCTGTGGAGTAAGACATTCAAACTCCATTTTTTCCACTACTTTTGATAATTTTACAGACTGCATCATGGCACCTCTCTTCTTTAAAATCCGCTAAGCTGCTCTATCCTCGTTCTGACATTTTCCATCATATCGGTATATCTTGCAAGCTTTGCTTTCTCTTCTTCAATCTTTGCCGCAGGAGCCTTGCTTATGAACTTCTCGTTTCCGAGCATCGCATTGGATCTCTTAAGCTCAGCTTCAAGCTTCTTCTCTTCGCCTTTAAGTCTTTCAAGCTCTTTCTCGATATCTACAAGCTCCGCAAACGGAATATAGATGACCGCTCCGTGAATAACCGCAGAAACTGCAGAATCGTCGATTCCTTCCCTGTCGGTCTGAACGATAACTTCCTTAGCGCTTGAAAGCGAACCGAAGAAAGCTCTGTTAGCATCAAATATATTTCTTACCTGTTCGTCATCTGATACTACGAATACCGTTGCCTTCTTTGAAGGAGCCACATTAAGGCTTGTTCTCGCGTTTCTTACTGCCTTTACCGCTTCCTTGATCTTTTCAATGTCCGCTTCGTCCGCGGCGAAATCAAGTTCCTTCTTATATACAGGCCATTCCGATATCATAATAGACTCTTCGCTGTCCTGAATGTTCAAGAATATCTCTTCCGTTATGAACGGCATGAACGGATGGAGCAGTTTAAGAGACTGTGAAAGCACCCATCTTAAAGTCCACAGAGCCGCTGACTTGGTATCATCGGTCTCGCTGTAGAGTCTCGGCTTAACCATCTCGATATACCAGTCGCAGAATTCTTCCCAGATGAAATCATATACCTTCTGAACCGCAACTCCGAGATCATAGTTTTCCATATTCTCGGTAACTTCCGCTGCTAACCTGTTGACCTTCGAGATTATCCATCTGTCGGCCTGGGTGAGTTTCTCAGGTTCCATATCATCCGGAACTTCAGCCTTGTTATAATTCATCATGATGAATCTTGATGCGTTCCATACCTTGTTCGCAAAATTTCTGCTGGCCTCAACCTTCTCCCAGTAGAATCTCATATCGTTGCCCGGCGCATTGCCCGTAACGAGCGTCATTCTTAATGCGTCGGCGCCGTATTTATCTATGACCTCCAACGGATCGATGCCGTTTCCGAGGGATTTGCTCATCTTTCTTCCGAGACTGTCCCTTACGAGTCCGTGTATGAGAACTTTCTCAAAAGGAACGTCTCCCATATGCTCAAGTCCCGAGAACATCATTCTTATAACCCAGAAGAAAATGATGTCATAACCGGTTACAAGGGTGCTTGTAGGATAAAAATATTCAAGTTCCTTAGTCTTCTCCGGCCAGCCGAGCGTTGAGAACGGCCACAGCGCTGACGAGAACCATGTATCCAGAGTGTCCGGATCCTGTCTCATAGGCTTTCCACAGTCAGGACATACAGG
>CACZSY010000277.1 GCA_902783965.1 uncultured Lachnospiraceae bacterium | reverse complement strand
TACATCTATCTCAGATGATTGGAGTTTTAATGTTTTTAGTAAATCCCTTGATTCAGAGACAGGTCATGCAAGATGGATATTTGAAAAAATTGAAAAGAGTGAATTTGAAAATTATTGGTTAGGTGGATATTTAAACAGTGGTACTAGAAAAAATTTAAAAATAGTATTAGATACGGATGGAATGGATTCTGTATTTGCAAATAACATTTTTCAAAATTCAGATTTTGATTGTCTGAACATATGGGAACAGTATTCAAGTAAAATAAATATATGTTATGGAGATGATGATCCAGTACCGGAAGGAGAAAACTATATCAATGTTCATATAGTGGGAAACCCATCAACAACCATTGACTATTATGGAATAACATATGGACATGATGTAAATAATTCAATTAATTATCCTGCTGATTGGAAATATGTGTATATTTATATTAATACTAATACTAGTACGCTAAACGGAGGATTGACATTGAAAGATAAACCTGCCTACCTTAGAGAATATGTACTGTTGCATGAATTAGGACATGCACTAAAACTGGCTCATCCATATGATGGTACATATTGCCCGAATTCTGATGGGGCAAGAAATCCTTATTCGGGATGGAATAGTGTGGCTGCTGTTATGAACCAGAAAAATCCTGCTTCAACCAATAATTTAACATGTTGTTTACCTAAATATCATGACATTATTAATCTCAGAAACAAATGGGGAAACTAAAAAGGAGGAGTTGTTATGAAGAAGAATTATTATATATTGGTGTTGTTTATTGTTTTAGCTATGACTGCATGTGGAATAAAAAAAGATGAACATAAGGTTACTTCGGATTCAAATGGTTCTATAGCTAAAGAAGAAAAAAGTGAAACAATAGAAAATAAGGATAAGATAAATGAAACAGAATTAGATAAGAACAAATCAAAAGATGAAACAGGAACGAAGGATCAATCAAAGACGGTAATTGAGAAAGAAAAACAATCTAAAAAGGAAGGGGAAAAAGAATCAGGGATAATTGCAGATCTTGAAGATAATTATATGACGTATGATGATCTGTTAAGCCTCGATATTACGCCGATTATTACAGAACCTGCAGATGATTTGTGCATGGAGATACATGATTATTTCAAATTAAAGAATGAAAATGGCGTATCTTTATCTGCGGTATATGCTAAGGTTACTGATACACACTATTATGTAAATGTTAAAAATAAAGCAGCATGGATTATTGAGGCTGAAATAACGGACACATCGGAAACGTTTAATTATCTTGATCTTAAAAAAGGAGATACTATAAAGATAATGGATAAATACAATGATGGTGTCGGATTAAGCTTCAAGGATAACGAAGATGTCAAAAAACTGATAGATGATGGAACTACAAAGATAACTTTAGATGGGGAAGAGTACTATGAACTTGACCTCAATAAGAAGTATGATTATAAATTGATAACATTTGATTTTATATATAATTTTGTTTTATGCGACAAGAACGTTGAATATGCTTTTATTTTAGGAAAATATATGGGAGATGATAAAGTAAATCAGGATTATTATTATGATAAATGTGCATATCCTTTGGATAATGATAATCTTGAAAAAATTAACAAAGCTTTTGTAAAAAGTAATGTAAATATATACAGTTACTATGGACCTCAGCTTGTTGATCTTGTAAAAGAGAGTAAGTAAATAATACTCCTGCCTTCAAAACACCATAAAATTATGCAGGACGGCTTCGGTGAACATGTGTTTCGGAGAAAACGCGATCATCGAATCCGTCCTTAATTTTTTCTATTTTTTAAATTTCATATTGCATTATTCCCAAAATTATATTAAAATAACCTTATTCGTGGGGCAAAGTGGATAAAAGTGGGGTGCAGTGTAGGCGAGTGGCTTGAAAGTGGTGCAGTGAAGTGTTTAGCGGAGAATTTGAACATACAATCGATCCCAAAGGCAGAGTTATTGTACCGGCCGTATTCAGAGAAGAGCTTGGGGACAAGCCTTATGTTTCTCTCGGAATGGACGGCTGTCTTTATCTGTACCCTGAAAGCGCTGTTAAAGATCTTGAGGACAGGCTTTCCAAGCTCCCGGACACGAAGGATAACAGGAAACTCAAAAGATTTTTCTTAACCAAGATGGACGAAGCCGAGTTGGATAAGCAGGGCAGGATACTTATAAAGCTTAAGAAAAGAGAGTTTGCCGGACTTGAAAAAGACGTTGTATTTGCCGGTGTGGGCAATAAGATAGAGATCTGGAGCAAGGCAGGATACGAAGCTGAGGACGACTACGATGATATCGAAGACGTATTCGAAAGGATATCCGATGTGAACGGCGCAGGTTTCAGATTATAGATTCAGGAACGCCGATGGCGTTCTCAAATATAAAGAAAGGACAAGCCGTTTTGAATTTCGCACATACTTCCGTTCTATTAAATGAAACTATTGATGGACTGAACATCCGCCCCGACGGTGTATATGTTGACGGAACCCTTGGAGGTGCCGGACATTCATACGAGATAGTAAGAAGGCTTAACGCGGGCGGAAGACTTGTGGGAATTGACCAGGACAAAGACGCGATAGCGGCGGCTTCGGAAAGACTTAAGGAATACAGCGACAGGGTTACAATAGTCAAGAGCAACTACTGTAATATGGTTAAGGTTTTAAGGGAACTTGGGATAGAGTCGGCGGACGGGATACTTCTTGATCTTGGAGTATCATCTTATCAGCTTGATACGGCGCAGAGAGGATTTTCCTATTCGGAAGACGCACCGCTTGACATGAGAATGGATACGGACAACCCTGTTACCGCGAGGGATATAGTGAACGGCTATCCGGTACAGGAACTGTACAGGATGATAAGGGATTACGGAGAAGATAAATTTGCGGCGAATATAGCGAAGAACATAGCAGCCGCAAGACAGGACGGACCGATAGAGACAACATTTCAGCTTAACGACATAATAAGCGCATCGATACCTGCAAAGTTCAGGCAGAACGGTCATCCGTCCAAGAGAACTTTCCAGGCGATAAGGATAGAACTTAACAGGGAACTTGAGGTTTTGAAAGATTCCCTTGAAGATATGATAAAGATACTAAGTCCCGGAGGAAGGATATGCGTGATAACCTTCCATTCATTAGAGGACAGGATCGTAAAGAATATTTTTAAAAACTGTGAGAACCCATGCATCTGTCCGCCGGATTTTCCGAAGTGCGTGTGCGGCAGGAAACCTTTGGGAAGAGTGATCACGAGAAAACCTGTAGTACCTTCGAAGGAAGAAATTGAGATCAATAAAAGGGCGAAAAGCTCCAAGCTGAGAATTTTTGAAAGGATAAGTGAGGGATAGAAATGGCAAGAAGAAATGAGAGATATTTAAGTGATTTTGACGGGAACGCTGTAAGGGAAAGAGATCCGAGAAGAGTTGAAAGGCTCGAAAGAGGAATTGAAAAAAGAAGAGAAGAGATAAGAAGAAGGGAAGCGCTTGAACACCGCGCACAGCAGTCGAGAGTCAGAAGACTTGAAAATTCCAAGGGCCTTGGTCCTGTTGCGTTTGTCATGCTCTTATGCTGCGCGGCGGTAATGTTTTACCTTTGGGCAGGTTATATAAAGCTTAATGATGAGAACCGCAATCTTGTAAAGGAAACCGCAAGAGTCAACGCTCAGGTAGATCAGCTTAAGGATGTGAATGATATTGCGGTGAATGAGATCAATTCATCGGTTGATCTGAAAAATGTTTACCGTACCGCAGTCTCTGAGATGGGTATGGTATTTGCGACCGGAAATCAGATAATCTCTTATGAAGATAATGAAGCGGCATATGTAAGGCAGTATAAAGATATACCTAAGACAGCAAAAAATAATATTCTGGATGATATTGTGGGATTTTTTAATAAATAATCTTAGATAAGCAGCTTTGTGCCCCGCCTTTTTGGCTGGGCACTTCCCGTTTTACGGGATAGGTAATCTTGGAAAGGAAACAGGCATGGATCAGAGGAATAAAGACGGCCGGGACAGGAGAGTCACGGCAGGCGGGACTGACAGAAGGATAAAAGGAAAAGATCCTGTGAGTAAATCCACAAGGAGAAAAGTTAAGGAAGAAGATATACAAAGAAGAAGGACCAAGGTAATTGATGATCAGAATGACAGGATCTCCAAAAATGTGAGGCTGAGAACTGCGCTGGATAACAAGAAGACCAGAAGAAAGAAAAGGTCGAGCCAGAGATTCGGACTCAGGATGCAGAGGATGCTCGGACTTTTGTTCATGATAATATTTGCCGTTGCCATTTTTATGATATACAGGATAGGAAGGCTTAATTATGTGGACGGAACCCGCTATGCCAAGAAAGTTCTGGCGCAGAGTACCTATGTCAATTCAACGGTTCCGTATAAGAGAGGAGATATCCTGGACAGGAATGGAACGGTGCTGGCGACAAGCGAGAAACAGTACAAGATAAGCGTAGACCCGTCTTATATCCTTCTTGAAAACGAGAAGGGCGAGCAACCGTATAAAGAACATGCCGTTAATGTTATCACGGGCTTTTTCGGATATGATAAAGCTGAATTTGAAAAGAATCTTGAGGATAACAGGAATAAACAATATCTTGTGATAGAAAGAGCGGTTTCGGCTCAGAAAAAGAAAGAACTTGACGATTATATCTCTGATTATGAAAAAAAGGTAAAGAAAGAAAAAAAGACCTCGATCAAAGTAAGGGGTATCGTAAGCGAAGTAAGCTATAAGCGAAAATATCCGCTTCAGACAGTAGGAAGCACTGTAGTCGGTTTCGCATCGGTCACAGAGGACGGAAAAGAGACGGGTTACGGACTCGAAGGTTATTACAATGATGTCTTAAGAGGCGAAGAGGGAAGCACTTTCGGATACTATGACAATGAACTCAATCTTGTATCCAAAACAATACCGGCGAAAGACGGGAAAAAGATCGTTGTGACGATAGACAGCAATCTCCAGAGGATAACGGAGGAACATCTCTTAAAATTCAACGAAGAGATAGGCTGCAGCAACTGCGCGGTCGTGCTTGCCGATCCTAATACCATGGAGATACTTGCGATGGCAAGCTCCAACGGTATTTATGATCTTAACGATCCTACCAATCTTTCAAGATATTATGCGGAAGAGGACATTGAAAAACTCAATGAGAAGGGAAATGAAGAGCTTCTTACGGAATGCAGGAATGAGATGTGGAGAAACCGCTGCGTAACCGATATCTTCGAACCGGGCTCTACATTCAAACCGTTTATCGTAGCGGGCGGTCTTATGGAGAATGTCCTTAAAGGAAATGAAAAGTATTTCTGTGACGGATATGAAACGGTAGCGGGCAGAAAGATCCGATGCGCCAACAGACACGGACATGGAAAGATAACACTTGAACAGGCTGTGATGTTCTCGTGCAACGACGCACTGATGGCGATAGGCAAGGCAATGGGAAGCGACCTTGTCGCCAAGTATGGAGAACTCTTCGGTTTCGGTCAAAAGACCGGAATAGACGTTGTTGGTGAAGGAGTGGGCATAATCAGAAATGCTTCCGGCCTCGGTCCTGTGGAACTTGCTACAACAAGCTTCGGACAGGGCGTCAACGTTACCATGGTACAGATGGTAACCGCATTTTCTTCACTTATAAACGGAGGTTATTATTATAAGCCTCATCTTGTGAAACAGGTGCTCAACAGCAACGGCGCCGTTGTGGAAGATATCGCGCCGGTCCTTGTAAAGCAGACAGTTTCAAGGGATGTTTCGGAAACATTAAAGAAATACATGTATGCGACCGTTGAACACGGTACGGCCAAATATGCAAAGGTTGAAGGCTACACCGTCGGCGGGAAAACAGGTACCGCGCAGAAGATCAAAAAGAACGAAGAAGGAAAGCTTGTCAGGGATGATGTAAACTACCTTGTATCATTTATCGGTTTTGCCCCTGCCAATGATCCGGAAGTTGTCATATACGCGATAGTTGATGAACCTAAGGTTGAAAAACAGTCTAACAGCCAGTATGCGCAGGAGCTTGCCGCAGGCGTGCTTAAAGACATACTTCCTTTCCTCGGAGTATATCCTTCGGATAAGACGCAGCCGGAGTATTATGATCCCGACGATTATGATTGTATTGAAAATCAGTTAAAACCACTTCCGGAGAAAGAAACGGAAAAGACAGACGATCCTGACAATCCGGCAGACCCGGATAACCCGGCAGATCCTGACAATCCGGCAGACCCTGACAACCCGGCAGATCCTGACAACCCGGCAGATCCTGACAATCCGGCAGATCCTGATAACCCGGCGAAACCGGACGATCCGTCGAAGACTCCGGAAGAGGATATCGCTAATCTTGATATTCCGGAAGAC
>CACZSY010000276.1 GCA_902783965.1 uncultured Lachnospiraceae bacterium | reverse complement strand
TCAGACGGGATTTGTCCGTATGCACCCCGGAAACCGTCAGCTAACAGTTGATAAGTAAATTAGTTCCTTATCACTGTTAAACCAAGGATTTTTTGCGCGTACATTTCTGGTAAATGCTTTTGATAATAAAAAGGTTAAAATTGAAAAATTGCCAAAAGGAATTGGAGAGCTATCCGAGCACTTTAGTTTTGGCTTTGAGAATAGTGGAGTAATGATAGACGGTGTTGTATATACAGTCAAAACTGTTCCAAATTACCATGGAAAACAAATTACACTTGGAGATGTAATGAATCAAGGGGATGTGGACAAAGAATTCTTTATTCCGGAGGAAAAACTTTATTATACATACCCAGACATTACGCATAGCGATGAGTCGTTAGGAAAGTTGCCGAAAGAACAGAGACAAACATGGCAGTATTTGAAAGGTGCAAAGAGGTTACCTCGGAAGGCGAAAAATGGGCATGAGTACATTTTCTCAGAAGGCGCAATACCAATGATTGATGCAGAAAATAAGCCGGCAAGAACAATGCTTACATCTGAGGGTTCATTTAGTAGAACAACGCATATTGTAAAAGATAAGAAGACCGGACGTATTCGATTGTTAACACCAACAGAAGCGGCACGTATACAAGGGTTTCCGACAAACCATACACAGTATTCTTTGGTAAATGGCGAGAAAATTGAAATGCCAGTGAATAAGAGACGGTTTATGATGGGAAATGCATTGGTTGTGAATCTAATAAAGCAGATGGAATTTGTATTGGGACAGATTGTTTCTAGAGAATAAAAACGTATGAAAATATAAAAAGGAGAAAGTGTAATGCAAACAGAATTATTGACAAGAATGCAATATGAACCAAGTGTTCTGATGTTTGGTACAAAGTATAGAAGATTATCATCTGATGTGCTCGGATATAGTTGGAATTTGGTAGTCACAACAGGTACTAATCTTGAATTATCGACATTATTAAGGAATGACAACAGATTTGTGCAAGATATTTTTTCTGAAGAAAATATGTATGCAAATCTGTTGGATAAGAAAAACTTACATGTTATTCGCTTGTTTGGGGAGACATATCCCGAAGATGATTTGGGAGAAATAGAAAAAGAAGATGCATCGGATTATGCAGTAAAAATGCTTTCGCGTGTTGCAGATGCCATAAAAAGAAATGGATTGCTGCTAATCGATGATTTTGAGGAAGAATGTTTTTCTCATAAAGAATTGAGAAAAGCTTTGCGCTCTTTGTATCCAGAACATCAAGTTCATATTTTTAACTGCAAGGGAAAAGACTCTTACCTGTCATCGCTTGAGAAACAAGGAATTGCAGTCTTGCATGAAGAGGCGTTACAGGACTATTTAGGAGAATTCTTATTAGATGATGCATATGGGCAAGGTGAGTATAAAGCAGGTAAAAACGTTTCTATTTACATAAATGCAGAAAAGAGTGGGACACCTACTATTCTTGAGAAAAAGATGCTTTTAGAAACAGAATCATTTGCAGAGCTTCTTAACGTTGAATTATTAAATGAAGTAAAGATTCCTAAAAACATGTACAAAGACTATTTTTATATGTTTTTAAAGAATAGTGTAAGAGAGCCGCAATGGTATGGATATAATTATGGGTTTAATATTCGTCGTTCGTATGAGAATCGTTTATATAGAAAAGTAAAGGAAGGACTAGAAAGAACAGGCAATCCGGCAAATAAACCATTGGTTGTAGTAGGACAAACGGGTACAGGAAAAAGCATTGCACTAGCTGCAATCGCACACAGAATCTTTAATGAAAAGAAATATCCAGTTGTCTTTATAAATGATCCGGATATTTACTTTTATTCAAGCTCAGAATATAAACAAAAAGGGATTAATAAAAAAGGATCACCAGCATTTAACGCGCTAGATGCTCTTATTGAAAGATTAGAAAATATGGGAGCTAAAGCCGTTCTTCTCGTATGGGATACATCGAGCTTTAGTACTGGCAGACGAAAAACTTTGCGTTTATACAGAGCGTTATTATCTAGAGGAAGAAAAGTATTTCTGGTATGTACAGCATATGAAACGAATATTAATTTATCTTATTCTGTGGAAGATGAGTTTGACGAAGAAATAGGATTTGATAATAAGTTCGTAGAGTGTAAAGCTACGGTAGAAGTTTCGAGTGAAATAGAGCAATTAAGAGATATATTAAAAAATAAATGCGAAATGCCGCAAGTGGCGATAGAGAAGATAATGAATTATTATGTGAAAAATAATGAAAACTTCTTGTCGTTATTCTATCAAGCGTTTGCAATTATTCGAAGTGAGTTGTCTCAAGGTGTTTTTAAAGAGGCAGATTATTATTTACAAGAGCTAGATGGTATTGTAGAGGATGGCATCGAAACAGAGAATATTGCAACCAATGTTTTTGCAATAGCATTAAAAAAAGTTGAGGATGAACTGATTGAAGCTGGGATTACTGAAAAAGTTACCTCTGAAGATGAGTTGGTACATGTTAAGGCATCTGTTTCAAAAGAACTGTTTATTAAATGCATAGCTGTATGTAGCAAATTTAAATTAAAGATGCCTTATGACTTTGCTTTGAGAATATTGGGCACATATAATGAAAAAATCATCCGAGTTTTGACACAATCAACTTTCTTCGTGATAGGTCAAGATGTGCATGGAAACTATGAAATATCATTGCGAACACCTTTAGAGGCATCGATGTATATAGATGCGAAAGGTATGACTCCGCTTGAGGAAATAGATTGTATTATTCAAATGCTTAAGAATGTAAAGCCAAGTGGTGGTTATGGTCAACAAAAAGAAGTGCGTTTGTGTGAAAGTATTATAAGAACAATCGGACCAAATGGCAATGCGATTAGATTTCAATATAGGAAGGGATATGGAGAAATTATAGATGCTCTTAAGGAATTAAGAAAAAAAGGTGGCATTTGGGAACCAATTCTTATTTCACAGGAGATAACGTACCTAAGAGAATATATTGGGTCCGATGATACGAAAACAACCGAAGAGCGTATTCTAGCTTTAAGGGAAGCTATTGAAATTGCAGATGAAGTTTTGGCTAAGTGTGAATATGATGGTATTTCAATGGGTACACGAAATGCTATAAAAGTAGAATCGGCTAATAGTAAATTGTTACTTTGCAATCTTGATAATAGTAATAATTCGTCTTTGTATAAGGAATTAAGAAGAGACCTTAGAGAGGTAATCAAGTATGATAGTTTAGATTATCATGCATATGTTACATTGTTAAAGGGGTCTATTTATGAATACATTAATGAAAAAGACAATATTAAAAAAATAGAGTTAATGGAAGCGATGTGTTCACTTGCTGATGAAATTATATTTGAAAATCCTGATGTTGCTAGTAATTATTATTTTCAGCGAAAGGTTACAGAGATATATAGTCTGATGGATGACTCTTCAGTAGCGCAGACGTATATTGACGAATTAGTTGCAAATGGTTCGGCAGCTGGACTATATGTTAAAGCTCGAAAGCTTTTAAAGGATAATAATGTTGATTTCAAGAGTGATTTGTCTTCCATGATGCAGGTTGATGCATGTAAAGAGGTCTATGCGTTGTATGGTGATGCGAGATATAAAAATGTGATGCAGGAGAGCGAGCCATGTCAGTACATGCTTTTAAATATTGTTTGGTTGTTAAACAATAAAAAACCAATTTATGCAGAGGGTGAGTATTGGATTACGCAGATTGATGAAGAGGGCTGGAGAGAACTTTTAAATATTGTGAATAATTATTTATTAAGATTTTGTAGTGATACAGAGGAGGCTTTCCAACCCGGAAAAAACATGCGTTATTTAAAGGCTCTTTGCTTGGCTGAATTAAAAATGTATTCAGAAAGTTTGACAGTACTTAAGAGCATAGGAGAAGATTCTTCGTTGGGAATAAAGAGAGTCTTCACAAAACATATGTTGTGTGAATCAGATGGGACAACTCGCAAATTCTCTGGTCGCCTTGGAAAATATGATGAGGTTCGACGAAGTGGAGAAGTATATATTGAAGAGTTTGGAAAAACACCAATATATTATTATGGACCGCATATGAGAACATCAAACTTGACAGAAGGGACTGTTTTTAACGATATTGAAATTGGATATGGTAACATTGCGCCGAAAGCATTTAGAGAGGTGGGTGTTACAGATAAATGATCAATTCAATAAGTGAAATACGAGGGCTTGCTCAGAAAATAGATTATAGAATAAATCTTTTTGAGGGATATTATCCTAAAAGCATAATTAATGAAAAAAATGAAAGCTTATTCTGGAGGAAGATAGTTAATGTTTATGGATTATTTGCTGACTGTGATAGTATACAAATAAAGAGAAAATCAAATTTGTTTAGCCTAATGCAGCAGTATTCATTTATATCAAAAGACGAATTCGCTTTCGTTCGAGATTTTTGGAATGATGTAGCTGCACTAAGGAAATGGTTTTGTCATAATACAGATGCTAATTTGTATTATCAGGGGATTAATATTAAGCGTATAGAAAGATTTCTTGATAAGGCTTTTATACTATCGACTGAAAAGCCTAAAACCATGGATCAATTACAATCAACACAATGGTCGCTTGTGAATGCAGATATAGATAGGCGATTCGATGAGTATTTAAAGATTCTAAAAAAAGGGCTTTTGGCATGGGAAGAAAGCGAAGATAAATCAGAGGTTGTTGAGGAGTGGATAAAAATTTTTTCAAAAGCGTTATTTGATGATAACGAGTTAAAATCAAATGTGATTGCTGATTTGGCGCTGTTTGAAATCAGAAATTATGGTATTGATACTTCGGTGGCAAGCTATTCTAAGACAATGCATGAGGATTTGTGTGAAAAGGGCTTCTCGTCTGAAGATATATAAAAATATATCAGCAATATGGATTTTCATATGGATAGTAAGACAATTCTACTAGAAGTAATGAAGTTAAAAAGAGAACAACTATAATTAGAATGGCCTAGGCGATTAAGCCCAAGCCATTTTTTCTATCTTCTGCGACCTCGTCTTATAATGTTGTGGTCAATCGGCTGACAGCCATGAGATTCTT
>CACZSY010000275.1 GCA_902783965.1 uncultured Lachnospiraceae bacterium | reverse complement strand
TCCTGTTCATATCCCATTTCACATAAGTTATCGGCGCGCCTGTAAGTATACGTTTTACCGTCTTTACGATATAAGCGCATACGTCTTTTCTTGTAAGGTCGAGTATTCTCTGGTTCCTTCCCTCGCTGTGAGGTGAGTCCGGTATGTCAATCGTCCATTCCGGATGTCTTCTGTACAGGTTCGAATCAACGTTGACCATCTCAGGTTCAAGCCATATTCCGAAACCCAGTCCGAGCCCGGCAAGCTTTTCTCCGAAGCCTTTAAGTCCCGAAGGAAATTTATCCCTGTTGACATGCCAGTCACCGAGCGCTTTCGTATCATTGCTCCTGTCTGCGAACCACCCGTCGTCAACCACGAAAAGCTCGACTCCCGCTCTGGCAGCAGACCTTGCAAGTCCCAGCAGTTTCTTTTCACTTATATTAAAATACGCCGCTTCCCAGCTGTTTAAAAGAACCGGTTTTCTTTTGCCCGCGAAATTTTCCGGCAGTATATATTTTCTGATAAAATCATGCAGATTATGGCTGAGCCCGTTGAAACCTTCATCAGAAAAACTCATGACTGCCCAAGGCGCGGCAAAGCTTTCAGAAGTATCCAATATATAAGAAAATGACTGCGGATTGATACCGTTTACAAATCTTATAAGCCCATGTTCTGACTTTTCTACGCACGAATAACGATTCCCGCTGTGTATAAGGTTAAATCCGTAACAGTTTTCGTTGTCTTCCGTGGCAGAGGCTTCGGAAAGCATTACAAACGGATTCGCTCTGTTGGATGAGACTCCCGCATAAGTTGAATTAACAAGCTTTCCCGCTTTGACTTCCATCACGTTCTTATGCATCTCTCTTGCCCATGCTCCGGTAAAAGTCGTAAACATCATTCTTTTATCCGCGAACATGTCAAACTGCGCGCTCATAAGTCTCTTGACCCTGATCTTATAAAGTCCGTTTTCAAGCCTTGCGCTCCTTGCTATGACGTTTTCATCAAAATATACATAATAATCAAGTATAAGTTTTATGTCGTGAACCCTTTCAGCGAGCACCAGCCTTAAGTGTTCACAGGAAGAATCTGTCCGTGGCGCAGGCATAGCGTTTTTTTCGGGCTTGTCTTTGTCAATAGAGTAGCTCTCATATAAAAAATCAACGCTGTAGCTTCCGTCTTCAAATATTATCTCGCAGAACGGTTCCCTTATATCCCCTTTTCCAAGAAAGGAGATCTCCATGGGTTCTTTTTCAAGGCAGAAATTCTTATGGGCGTCATCATAACTGTTGAGATTTCCGCCCGGAAACTGTGCCGGCATATAGAGTCCCAGAGGCTGTGTGTTCATGACTCTTATTTTTTTTCCGTAATAAAGATGAAGGAGATGTCCGCTTTCCGTTGTCTTTATGATATAGGAAGTCTTTGCGGTATTAAGGATAAAAAGATCTTTATTCTTAGTTATCATCTGCCAATTCTTCCTTTCTTCTCTTTTCTTTTATCTGCGCGGCAAGCTCCATGACCTTTTCTTCAGTCAGAAGGTATTTCTTATAGAATACGAATACCGCGATCAAAAGTCCCAATACAGGGACTACGGTCATAGTCATACGCAGACCGAGTTTTGAAGAAGTGGCTACCTCTACCGCTGCCCCCTCTGTATCATCGCTGAGATTGAAGATATAAAGACAGATGGATGCAATAAGCGCCGCAACGCCTGAAGCAAGCTTTACCACAAAGGTCTGCATTGAAAAGATAACGCTCTCATCTCTTCTGTTATTCCTGATCTCACCGTAATCAACCGTATTGGCAAGGAAAATTGTTGTAAGTACAGTCAGCATTCCGTTTGCGGAGAATATAAAGAATGCAGGAACAAATAACAGAAATACATTCGACATATTGATAAATGTAAGACACAGAAGACTCGCATATCCCAATATCGCCATTCCAAAGCTTATATAAAAGACCTTTATCGTTGTAAAGAACTTCCTTAATACCGGGAAGAAAAGCATCATGGAAAGTATCTGTATGCCTCCGCCAAAGATATTAAAGAGCGTATAGGAATCGCGCCATTTTTCTCCTCCGAAATCATATTTAAAGAAATAGATAACGAGGTTTGAGGTGATATAAACCGATGTATTGACAAGGACGATCGTAATAACAACAGCCAGCGCCTGATCATTTGAGAACAATGCCTTGAACATGTCCTTAACGCCTGCCGTCTTGATGTCTATATTTGATTTTTCTTTGATGTTGATACAGGTTATTCCGATGAAAATTATGAACAGAACAGCTACGCAGAGCGAGAAATACTTAAAGCCCTTCATCTCGTTTTCGCCGCCGAAAAGCTCAACACCTTTAACCGTTATAATTGTGATTATAGCAGAGCCCACACCTGCGCATGATCTTGCGAGAGTCGTAAGCCCTTCTCTTTCTTTTCCGCCTTCCGTAAACGCAGGGATCATTGACCAGTAAGGAATATCCATCATGGTATATGTAACGCCCCAGAGGATATATATGACTGCCGCATACGCCACCAGTCCCGCACCGCTCAGATCAACCGGAGCCGCGAACAAAAGATACAGCATCACCGCGTTGGTAAGTGTTCCGATAAGAAGCCAGGGTCTGAACTTACCGTAACGGGTTCTGGTCTTTGCAACGACAACACCCATGACAGGGTCATTAAAAGCATCAAATACTCTTGCCGCCATAAGGATGATACCCATTGCAACCGCATTTATCCCGCAGACATCCTGATAATAATACAGTACATAACTTGCCGAAAGCATGTAGACCATATCCTTGCCCACAGCTCCGATCCCATAAGATGCTTTTTCCTTTAATCCTAATTTCATGGTCTACTCCTTTCTTTTGTCCATGGCAAGTTTTACTACCTCATATCCGCCGTTATATATGCCCGAAGCTTTATTGCTGATAATGTTTTTGCACATATCGCAGATAAATGATCTGTCCTTGATAAAAAGCTTCAGCATATTAAGAGTGTGCGGGATATCCCTGCATTCCAGCGTGCCGTCGCCGATCTCCGCAGAATGGATCGCTCCCCACTGCTCATGACCTCCGACTCTTTTTATAAACAGTTTCGGCACAGGATAGAAAGCAAGTTCGCTCGGTTTTGTGACAAGCACGTCACAGCTTCTCATCAGAAGATTGGTGCAGTAAACAGCTTCAAATATATCCTTATGATAGAATCCGTGAATGCCGCTTATATCGTCATCTATAGCCGCCTGCGCGAACAGTCTGGTGTCCTGCCATTCATCAAAGTGTTCCGTGGAATACTTCTTCATCTCAGGGATCTCTTCAAGGAGCTCTTCCCAGACATTCCTGTAATCTCCGACATTTATATACAAAGCCGCCATATTAAGCCTTATCGCAGGAATAAGATATCTTATGATCGCCGCGAATATCTCCCTCTGCGCCCCGGCTCCGCCTATGGTAAGAAGGAATCTTACCGGTTTTCTTTCTTTTCTTCTTCTGATCCTTGCGCTGCAGTCAGCTTCGATATTGGCAACAAGTTCATGGTCTATATAGTGTCCTGTATAGACTATGGAATCTGCCGGCATAGGTTTCAAAACCTTATTGCCGCTCATTCCGTTAAGAGTCCTGTAACCCTGATACGCATAATGCGTCTGAACCGTATGGATGCTTCCTTCGGCAAAATGAAGAGCCATAGGCCAGTTGTCCGGTATAGCATTTACCACATTTTCCATACCGGCATGAACCGCGGCCTGCGCCGGCCATACGTGGGTTGCCACAACCGGAATATTCTTCGGAACGTTTTTAAATACCGGTGCCATCAGCTCCGCGTTTTTCTGATCCGAAGAATTATAAGTTATCTTCTTAAATCCTTCATAATTAAGAGGCTCCCATACAACCCTGTTAAAAAGAGCCGACTGCTGCGACATGCGCGAACCCATCGAATAGAGATCGTTCTGTCTGCTTATTACCTTGGTGCAGGTAGTCTCCGGATAAGAATTAAGATCCATCCAGTAAGGTTTATAACCCAGATGATTGGCGCAGGAAGCTATCGCCATGGATATCCTGTAGTGTTCAAAGCCCATTCTGATATTTCCTACGATCATTCCCTTCTCTTCATCAGGTGCTATAAGAAGCTGGTCTTCCATGCACTCTTTCGGCGTCAGCACTCTTATATCGGAAACTCCCAATATATCTCCGATATGAAGGTTCTCTCTGACTGTTATCTGATATTCCACATCCGAATCATCCCCAAACTGATCGGCGAATTTCTGCTTTGATCTTAAAGCCTTTTTGTAAGCCCTTTCCGGGATCTCATTGTTAAAGATAGTTTTTGACCTTTCTCCCATAAATACCTCCTATGTTTTAATCTTCGATTGTACTGTAAAACTCCCCCAGCTCTTTTCTGCATTCAAGGAACTTAATGCCCAGTCTTCTGTCAAAATGAGTATCAAGCGAATCTTCGATTATCTTAAACGCCTCATCCATTGACATCTTCTCTTTATAGCATCTTTTGCTGACCAGAGCGTCAAATACGTCTGCAAGCGCCATTATCCTTGCCTCATACGGGATCTCATCTCCCTTAAGCCCTTCCGGATAACCGCTTCCATCGAATTTTTCATGATGATAATGTGCTATATTCGTAGCTATCTTAATGAATTCTTCATCCTCCACCCCGTTTAAGACCTGTTCCACTATCTCAGCGCCTTTGGCAGCATGTGTCTTCATCTGATCATACTCCTGCGGAGTGTATCTGCCCGGCTTATTAAGTATCGAATCGGGAACCGTTATCTTACCTAAGTCATGCATCGGCGCGGCAACGATGACATTTTCATAGAAATCATCGTTGTATCTGATATCCGGAGCAAGCTTTTTAAGTTTCTGCGCAAATATCCTTACAACCTCAGAAGTTCTCTTTACATGACCTCCCGTATTGTTATCCCTGTTTTCCACCATGTCCGCAAGACCTAGTGTCACGCGTCTCTGTATCTGTCTTATATGCTCGGTCTTTTCTTCCACGTCTTTCTGCAGGCGGCTCATGTAATAATAATTCTCCGTCACGTCGTAAAGCAGGAAAGTATTGCCGTAATCAACCGAATTCTTCTCAATATCCGTTCTCGTTACGGAATATACCCTGTCTTTATAAAAAATATTGTTATCTGAACCCCGGGAAGTTTTTTCATTGAAAATATCATATATCCTGCCGTCTTTTTTATCTATTTCAAGTCCCCGATACATTGATATCGCGGTCTTGTTCATATAAACGATATCGTGACTTTTGCCGAATACGACAATACCCTCGCTTAAACTGTCCATTACCTGTTCCTGAGCAAGCATAGTGACATCGAAGATCCTGAATTTTATGATCGAAGTGGCAAGAAGGACTGAAGCTATAAGATAGCCGATAAGCGTCGCGTCATATCCCTTACATATTCCGGAAAGGAATACGACAAAGCTTAAGACACAGACGGTCATCAGTAACATAAAAAGTCTTATCTGTTTCTTTTCAAAATTAGTTTCAACTTTTTTATAGGCTTTTGCGCATATAACTATTATCGCTATATAATAGCATGCCAAAAGGATCAGATTAGCAAATATATACATCGGACCATGTCCAAAGACCATATGCGGGAACAGCCCCTCTTCAGTAAACGAAAGACTGCTGTAATATATCTTATTGTATTCACAGGTCTGGACGAGCACTGTAACCGATATATGTATAAGAAGTAAAAAAGCAACAAGGAATCTGTTTAACCTGACATGGCAGTACTCACAGACCAGAATAAACATTGAAAATACGATGAACGGTTTTCCGAGATATATGAATTTTACGGCCTGAAGGGATGTACTCATGTCATCCGATAAAAGTTCATATGTATAACCGACAAAATTGATAAGAAGCGATACTGTAAGGAAAGTAAGGCATAACTGTATCTTTGACACAGGCTGAAGGATAATATATATCAGCTGCAGCACAAGGATTATTATTCCTATTAATTGTACAGTAATAAAAAAATCGTACATTAGCTTCTCCTATATGTATGCGTATATCGTAAACCCAATTTAATTATACGAAATAATTTGAATTCTTACAATACAATCTTTGAATACTTTACTTAATTATTATGTTTTGTTATAATGCGAAGTTATGAGATATTAAATTTAATACATGGAAGAAAAAATATGTCAGATTCAAGTTACAGCAAGAAACTTTATAACCGCCATATCCTTGCCAAAGGCTTCATCGACGGCATACCTATAGGTCTCGGATATTTTGCGGTAGCTTTTTCTTTAGGGATCACAGCTAGAAGCTGCGGGCTCAATGCCTTTCAGGGTTTTCTCGCAAGCTTTCTAAATAACGCTTCGGCCGGCGAATACGCGGGATTCACATTGATCAGAGAAAATGCGACTCTTATTGAGATAGCCCTTATTACCCTTATAGCCAACGCCAGATATCTTCTCATGAGCACTGCCCTCACCCAGCGGCTCGACTCCGCTATTCCTTTAAAGCACAGGATGCTCATGGCTTACGATATAACCGATGAGATATTCGCGATCACGATTTCCAAGGGTGGAAAGATCAATCCCTATTATATGTA
>CACZSY010000274.1 GCA_902783965.1 uncultured Lachnospiraceae bacterium | reverse complement strand
TGCCTTTAAGAACTATCTTTACGGCTGAAGGAACTTTAAACCATGCCTTTCCCGTAACCATTCCGGCAGCCATATCAGTACTTCCTACTCCTGTAGAAAACGCTCCCAGAGCTCCGTATGTACAGGTGTGCGAATCCGCTCCTATGCAGACCTCGCCGGGAACGATAAGTCCTTTTTCCGGAAGAAGCGCATGCTCGATACCCATCTGTCCGACATCAAAATAATTAACTATATTATTCGCCTTTGAAAACTCCCTTACCTGCTTTACATGCTCCGCGCTCTTAATGTCCTTGTTAGGAGTAAAATGATCCATTACAAGCGCGATCTTCGTACAGTCAAATACAGACTTCTTATTGAATTTCTTAAGTTCATTGATGGCAACCGGAGTCGTCACATCATTTCCGAGCACGAGATCGAGCTTTGCTTCTATAAGATCTCCTGCCGCCACCTGCGAAAGCCCTGCGGCCTTTGCAAGTATCTTCTGTGTCATAGTCATTCCCATGATCTTACTATCTCCTTAAATCCTGCATTATTTATTTGATCTTTAAATTCTCTTGATTATCTCGTCGCCCATCTGCGTGGTGGTGAGAAGAGTCTTTCCTTCTGACATGATATCTATAGTCCTTAAGCCGTCTTTAAGCACAGACTTTACGGCATTTTCAACCGCATCAGCTTCTTTTTCAAGATTAAATGAAAATCTCAGCATCATCGCTGCGGAAAGGATCGTAGCGATAGGATTGGCCTTGTTCTGTCCGGCTATGTCAGGAGCGGAACCGTGGCTCGGTTCATATAATCCAAAGTTTCCTTCGCCAAGGCTTGCCGAAGAGAGCATTCCGATGGAACCTGTTACCATGCTTGCCTCATCCGAAAGGATATCACCGAACATATTCTCCGTAAGGATAACGTCGAACTGCTTAGGATCACGCACAAGCTGCATCGCGCAGTTATCTACGAGCATGTTGGTAAGCTCTACCTCCGGATAATCCTTCGCAACTTCGGCAGTTACTTTTCTCCAGAGTCTTGAGGAATCAAGCACATTTGCCTTATCAACAGAACATACCTTTTTATTTCTCTTCATTGCTGCTTCAAAAGCCCTTACAGCGACTCTTCTTATCTCTTCCTCGGTATAGACCAGTGTATCCACTGCTTTAAGCTGTCCGTTCTCCGTAACGGTCTCTCTTGCTCCGAAATACAGTCCGCCGGTAAGTTCCCTTACGACAACGAAATCAAATCCGCCCTCCGTAAGTTCTTCTTTTAACGGGCAGGCCGCTTTTAATTCATCAAAAAGTATCGCCGGTCTTAAGTTGGCATAAAGGCCGAGTCCCTTTCTTATGGCAAGAAGACCTGCCTCAGGTCTTAAGTTGGCAGGAAGTTCATACCACTTCGACTCTCCGACCTTTCCTCCAACCGCGCCAAGAAGCACCGCGTCCGCGGCCTTCGCCGTTGCCAGCGCTTCATCCGTAAGAGGCACGCCGTACTTATCTATCGAACAGCCTCCCATCAGGATCTCGGTATAGTTAAATGTGTGTCCATAGACCTCGGCAACCCTGTCAAGCACTCTCATTGCCTGCGTCACTATCTCAGGTCCGATTCCGTCGCCCGGAATAACAGTAATATTAAAATTCATGATGCACTCCTTCGCACATATTTATGTTCTTATATTCAATCCAGCCGGATCAATATGTTTTTTCCGTTTTATGCCGTTGATGGGTATTTTAACACATTAAAGCGCAAAATACAATTATCTTCTAATGAGTAAGTATCTCGCAGCCATCTTCCGTTATCGCAAGGGTATATTCCCACTGAGCGGACAGCTTGCCGTCGTCGGTATATACCGTCCAGCCGTCGTCTTCATCGGTATAGAATTCTTCTGTTCCCTCATTTATCATTGGTTCTATGGTAAATGTCATGCCCGGAACGATGAGCATTCCTGTTCCTCTCTCACCGACATGGCAGACATACGGATCTTCGTGGAAGCCTTTTCCTATTCCATGTCCTCCGATATCCTCGACAACTGAAAAACCGTTCTTATATGCGTGTTCGCTTACGACAGCTCCGATGTCTCCCAGAAATGTCCACGGTTTTAACTGGGCTACCGCAAGATCAAGGCATTCCTTTGTGACCCTTAC
>CACZSY010000273.1 GCA_902783965.1 uncultured Lachnospiraceae bacterium | reverse complement strand
GAGTACATGAAGGTAAGCGGAAAGATATATTCCGTGTATCTGCGTGATGTTGCGCCGGAGGATATATTTGCATATTCGGTAGATGAGGTATTCATTGATGCTACCGGTTATCTTGATACTTACAGACTGACAGCGCATGAGTTTGCAATGCGTCTTATAAAAAATGTTCTGAAGGAGACCGGTATAACAGCCACTGCAGGCATAGGGACCAACATGTTTCTTGCCAAAGTTGCAATGGATGTTGTGGCAAAGCACATACCGGCAGATAATGACGGAGTCCGGATCGCCGAACTTGATGTGATGTCATTTCGCCGTATGCTCTGGGATCACAGACCGATCACGGATATCTGGCGCATCGGACCGGGTATAGCAAGACGTCTTGAAAAAATGAACATTTATACGCTCGGTGACATCGCACGCTGCTCGGTCGATAATGAGGAATATTTATATAAAGAATTTGGAATAAATGCTGAACTGCTTATCAATCACGCCTGGGGCTGGGAACCGACTACCATAGCAGATGTTAAATCCTACAAACCTGAAAATAACAGTCTGAGTTCAGGACAAGTGCTCTCGCAGCCGTACAGTTTTGAGAAAGGTCTTCTGGTTGTCCGTGAGATGACTGACCTTCTTGTCCTGGAGCTTGTCGAAAAGGGACTTGTGACGGATCAGATGGTACTCACGGTCGGTTATGATACCGAAAATGTTAAAAATAGCAGCAGTTACAGCGGCATCATTGAAACTGACCGTTACGGAAGAAAGGTTCCGAAGCAGGCACATGGTTCGATCAATCTCGGTGGTTTTTCGTCGTCAACAAGGTTGATACTTAGCAAAGTTACGGAATTATATGAGTCCATCGTTGACAGAAATCTTACGGTTCGCCGTATGTATGTAGTTGCAAATCACGTTGTTGATGAGAAGGAACATTTCCAGCAGCCAAAGCAGATCCAGCTTAGCCTGTTCGATGATCCGGAAGAGATAGAAAGAAAAAATGCCGAAGAAAAGGAAGCACTCGAAAAAGAACGTAAGGTCCAGATGGCTGCGATAGAACTGAAAAACAGATTTGGAAAGAACGCCATTTTCAAGGGAATGAACCTTAGGGAAGGCGCTACCGCCTTAGAAAGAAACAAGCAGATAGGCGGGCATAAAGCGGGAGAATGATATGGATAAGAATAACGGATCACACAAATATGATGATATAATAGATCTGCCGCATCATGTATCAGAGCGGCATCCTCAACTAAAGAAAGAAAGCTATGCCGCCCAATTTAGTCCGTTTGCAGCATTGACGGGGTATGATGCCATTGTGGCTGAGGCGGAGAAGGATACTTTAAATACCTAATAAATACTGAACAATTCATCGAAAGGACAAATATGGAAGAAAAAACATTAAGATCCGGTTTTGTTTCATTTATAGGAAGACCAAATGTCGGAAAATCAACTTTAATGAACCGGATGATCGGACAAAAAATAGCAATAACATCGGATAAGCCCCAGACTACAAGAAACCGCATCCAGACAGTATATACTGGAGAAAAGGGACAGATCGTGTTCCTTGATACGCCGGGAATGATGCGGGCGAGAAATAAGCTTGGACAGTATATGATGAGCGCGGCTGCAAGCGCGCTTAAGGAAGTTGATGTCATAGCATGGGTAGTGGAACCGGATACATTTATCGGCGAGGGTGAAAGACATATTGCCGAAGCCCTGTCGTCAGTAAAGACGCCGGTGGTGCTTGTTATCAATAAGATAGACAAGATACAGAAACACAAGATTTTAGGTATCATCGACAGTTTCAGAAAGCTGCATGATTTTGCGGACATAGTGCCGGTAAGCGCTTTGAACGGAGAAAATACAGGGGAGCTTCTGGATACATTTTTTAAATACATCCCAGAAGGACCGATGATGTATGACGAGGATACTATAACGGATCAGCCGATGCGCCAGATCGTCTGCGAGCTTATAATAGAAAAAATGCTGATGCTGCTTGACGAAGAGATACCTCACGGAACCGCGGTGAGCATTGAAAAGATGCAGTACAGAAAAAACGCAGGCATCTGGGATATCGATGCTGAAGTCTACTGCGAAAAACCTTCCCATAAAGGCATTATCATAGGAAAAGGCGGTCAGATGCTGAAAAAGATAGGCACGCTCGCAAGACAGGATATGGAAGACCTTCTGATGGCGCAGGTAAACTTAAATCTCTGGGTCAAGGTCAAGAAGGATTGGAGAGATTCGGATATCATGCTTAAGAATTTCGGATTCAGAAAAGAGGATTTTAAGTAATTACGGATACTTGGAAACTTGCAGAAAGAAGCAGAAAGGATGAGACACAGCATGAAAAGAAAATAAATCACGAGTTAATCTACGCATAAGGTAACGGGCGGCGGGGAGCAATCCCCGCCGCTGTCACTTGCAACAAGCTTTAAAACACGATACTTGGCCTTAGCTGGTACAGCGCGGTCATTGTGTAAATGTGCCATAGCCGGCAACTGCCTCATCTATCGTTATT
>CACZSY010000272.1 GCA_902783965.1 uncultured Lachnospiraceae bacterium | reverse complement strand
GACAGGTACTGGGCTTGAACCCAGCACCTGTCAGAGAGTCACCCACCGCCCAAAGGGCAGTGGGTTTTCTCTTCGTTTTATAAATAAAACAGCCGCACTCAGTGCGGCTGTAAAAATATCTGATCACTTTGCCATAAACTTTGGGCACTCCTTAATCTTTTCAGTAAGCGGCCTACCAAATCCATTCTTTATCTCACTAGGGTGACAGCAAAACGCGTTGGTCTTGAAGTCAACCTGATCTCCTTTGATAACTACGCCATGCTTACATTTTTTACATAACTTTGGAATTCCCATTACTTTTCACCTTCCTGGTATATATTACGGTTCCACCGCTGAAATTCATTCGTCACTATACTATATGCTCAACAGCCCGGCAATGTACAGACCCACATAAAAGTATCATATATAGATTATCACTATTGCATATATAAAGTCAATAGCATAAAAAATTTTATGGATGTTTTACACAACTTTCTTCAAGTCACAAAACTATTATACTTCAATTGAGTAAATATAACAAGAATTAAATTGAATTATCCAATAATTTGTAGAAAATATATAATTTTATAGACTGCTTTATATTAAATCGTTATAAAAAATCCTGCTGTTGAATAGGTTATTAGCATAAAAACCATAAAACACGGAGGTCTTATGAATCCAAGAGCTTTGGAGATCCTTAAAAAAGCCTCTCCCCACATGTCGTATCTAAGCGGAAACTGTATAAAGACTATCGTCCTTGTGAATGAGCTTGAACAGTCTCTTGAAATGCTTAAAAACCGTGACCGGCTGAACATCCAGGAGCTGAGAGCCTGCGACAGTCAGGGGAATACTCCGGATACCGATGCGCTGCTGAATGATATCAGGCCGTTATGCTCTCAAAGAGAATGCGAGATACTTGATATGTACAATACTATAAGAAAGACAAGGGATATGCACTCGCTTATGCAGATCCTTCCCAATATGGGACAGGTCGCAAATCCACCGGTGAAGGAGGCGGATAATTATCAACAGTCATAATTGCAGAACGCACAAAAGCCCGCTTGATGAATTCTTCTCTTCCGACGTCTTCTGCCGTATGCCTGCACAAAAGCAGCGGATCATAAGAAAGCTGATAACCGAGGGATTCGGAAAATATCCCACAAAGGCGCTGCCTGTACTTATAAGAGCTCAGAACGAACTCAGGGCAAACGGTTTATCTTTTACCAAAGAAGAGACCAATACGATAATCGACATACTGGCAAGGGATATGCCGCCGGCATCGAGAAATATGCTCAAAAATCTCATAAAATGACTCCGGCTCAGTCAAATGACCCCCGACTGTAAAGATCGGGGGTCTCCACGGCTGAGCCCGGATGTTCACTCCAGTACCGGCGCAAGTCCCACGAACTCACAGCCGTACATATATTTACCGTCCGGAAGTTTTTCACACCTTACTATCCTGACAATACATCGGAACCATTTCTTTTCTTTATCCATATTAGGCAGTTTAATGCGGGAATTAAAATAATATCCCGTAGGCAGCAGACTCTCTGTAATAAATCCCGCACCGGTCTCCGATATGTTGACTATCTCTATCGGCTTGCCGATACCTTCCACTTTTACATTATCCTGCTTGAACAGCGGAGAAACATCAAGCTCCATACTGATGGATCTGCGTCTTCCTCTTCTTTTTTCCGTACCTGCGGCTTTTTCGCTCATAAACAAATTCTCCATATTCTGATCCCGGTCAGGCAGCTCTCAAAGCGTCCTGAAAATCCGGCTGAAAACTCCAAGTTTTGATAGAACTAAAAATAATAATGTGGTAAAATATACAAAGACTGCGGATCCCGCTGCGGCGCATTTTATTCTATTGCGGCAGCATACCAAAATCCGCATTTCCATTATGGAGGTTTAATATGTTACTATCTTCAATACCAGGCATTTTGACCGGCGAAATCGCTCCACTGGCTGCAAAAGCAGCCGAAAAAACTGCCCAGGCGACCGAAAAGGCGGCTCAGGCGACCGAAAAGGCTGCTCAGGCTACCGGAAAAATTGCCGAAACCGTATCACAGACTGCCGAAGCAGCCGAAAACACCAAGGGTTTTACGGATCTTAATCCCGGAGTCGGCGCATTGATAATACTGATCTTTGTATCGATCATGATATCACCGGCTCTACAGATCAATCTTTCCCTTGCGAAGAATAAGTATGTCTGGATAATCCTTCCTGTTGTAATGCTTGCTCTGTTTACAACACTTTCTGTTCTTTTTATTAAAAGACTTATCCTGCAGATACTCTTCTCCATCTGTGTGCCGGCGATACTCGTCATCATTCATATTGCGGTAAAGAAAAATATGATCGTATAAAGTGTTGCTATGATCCACAATTACTGCTGTTCATTAAGCATCCGGGTGATCATCTGATTGATGACGCCCGGATTTCCTTTTCCGCGGGTAGCTTTCATTACCTGCCCCACAAGGAAGCCCGCCGCTTTGGTCTTTCCGGCTTTATAGTCGGCAACCGACTGCGGATTGTCCTCTATCGCTTTCCTGCACGCTTTTTCGAGCTCGTCCGTATCGTTCACGGATTCAAGTCCTTTTTCCTTGATATATGCGACCGGATCGCAGTCTTCTTTGAAGACTTTCTCAAATACTTCTTTGGCAACCGCATTATTGATCTTTCCGGCGTCGAGCATCTCGATTATATCCGACAGATGTTTTGCGCTGAAACCGATCTCTTCCGGAGTCATCTCATTTTCCCTAACAAGTCTCATGGTCTCGCCCATGAGCCAGTTGCTAACCTTTTTCGGTTTGTTGCAGATAGCGGAAGCTTCTTCGAAG